>JAFKFP010000149.1:0-4122 GCA_017308185.1 bacterium
GTGACATCGCGCACGGCCAGATCGTTTCGATCGACACAAGCGCTGCTGAAGCCATGGACGGGGTCGAGGCCGTCTTCACCGGCGAGCAGGTGAAGGCCATGCTCGCGGGCCCCATGCCACTTCTATCGCCGTTCCCGGCTCCTGCCCATTACCCGATGGCGGTAGACCGGGTGCGCTATGTCGGCGAACCCATCGCCGTGGTCGCCGCAACGAGTTACTACACGGCGCGCGATGCCATCGATGCGATCGTGGTCGAGTATGACCCGCTGCCGGCGGTGGTCGACCCCGAGCGCGCGATGGCCGGCGACCCCGCAATTGTGCACCCGGGCTTCACGAACATCCTTGGCCAGAGCAATACCAACATCGCGCTGGCCATTCCCGCCGGCACCGGCGTGGACCCGGCGACAATGCAGGTGGACGACAGCGCAGTTGATGCAGCATTCACGGCCGCCGATGTCGTGGTGTCGCAGCGGCTGGTGAACCAGCGGCTCGCACCCACGGCGATGGAAGCACGGGGCATCGTCGCACATTACGAGCCCGGCAAAGACACACTGACAGCCTGGAACTCGACGCAGAACCCGCACATGGTACGCACGTACGTTGCCGCTCTGCTTGGCATGGGCGAGGACCAGGTCCGGATTATCGCACCAGAGGTTGGTGGCGGATTCGGCGCCAAGATCAACATCTACGGTGAGGACTTCGCAGCCTGTGCCGTCTCGAAGGCATTGGGGAAGCCGGTGAAGTGGATCGAGGACCGCTCAGAAGCGTTCATGGCGACCACGCACGGCCGCGACATGATTGCGTACATGGACATCGCGGCGAAGAGCGACGGGACAGTACTAGGGCTCAAGACCCGCGTAATCGCGGACATCGGCGCCTACGAGATGCTGCTCACAGCGATCCTGCCGACGCTCACCGCGGGCATGCTTTCGGGCGTGTACAAGATCCCGGCTATCCACATCGAGATCGTCGAGGTGTTCACCAATAAGACGCCCACCGACGCATATCGCGGGGCCGGCCGGCCTGAAGGCGTCTATTTCATCGAGCGGATTATGGACATGCTGGCCCACGAACTGGGAATGGACCCCGGCGAACTCCGCCGCAAGAACTTCATTCCGGCGGATGAGTTCCCGTTCGCGACGCAAGCCGGGAACACGTACGACTCCGGCAATTACGAGCCGACGCTCGATTTGGCGCTCAAGAACGCGGGGTGGGAAGCGTTGAAGAAGGAACGCGATGCAGCACGTGCCGAGGGCCGCGTCGTGGGGTTGGGCCTGTCGTTCTACATCGAAATCTGCGCCATCGGCGGGTGGGAACATGCGAGCGTCGCCGTGGAGCGCGACGGCCGGATCACCGCCACCGTGGGGACTTCGCCGCACGGGCAGGGTCACGAGACCAGCTTCTCGATGATGCTCGCGGACCAGTTCGGCGTCCCGATGGACCATATCACCATCAACCACGGCGACACGGGCGTGGTGCGCGCGGGGACAGGCACGTTCGGGAGCCGTTCGCAAGCCACGGGCGGCACAGCGATGTCGATAGCGGGCGACAAGGTCAAGACGAAGATGGCGCAGTTTGCCGCGCACATGATGGGACCGGCGCTGGATGACGTGGGTGGCCGCGCCGAGGACCTTGTCTTCGGCAACGGAGAGATCTTCATGCCCGGCTCGCCCGGCCTATCGAAGACCTTTAAGGACGTCGCTGCATACGGCTGGCTTGGCATTGGCAACGCTGCCACCTCGGGGAACCCGTACCCGGACGGCATGCAGGCCGGATTGAGCGACGAAACAGTCTGGGAGCCACAGAGCCCGACGTTCCCGTTCGGCTGTCACATTGCGATGGTCGAGATTGACCGCGACACCGGGGAGGCAACGCTCAAGAAGATGGTTGCCGTCGACGACTGCGGCACGATCGTCAGCCCCCTACTGGTGGAAGGACAGATCCACGGCGGCCTCGCGCAGGGGATCGGCCAGGCGATGGTGGAAGAGATTGTGTACGACGAGGACGGGCAGCTCGTGACTGGTTCGTTCATGGACTACTCCATGCCGCGCGCCACGGACTTCCCCTGGTTCGAACTCGATGCGACGGTCACGAAATCGCCCTACACGCCGCTGGGCACCAAGGGCATCGGCGAGGCCGGCACGATCGGGTCGACGCCCTGCATCGTGAACGCGGTCGTGGACGCGCTCAGCCCGTTCGGCGTGAAACACGTCGACATGATGCTGCGGCCGGAGAAGCTCTGGAAACTAATGCAGGGAGGCCAGGCATGATCCCGACTGAGTTCGATTACAGACGGGCGGCGACGCTCGACGAGGCCATCTCGCTGCTATCGGAGACAGATGGCAAGCTCCTCGCAGGCGGCCACAGTCTCATCCCGCTGATGAAGCTCCGGCTCAGCGAGCCGGGGACGCTCATCGATATCGCGCGGCTTCCGGAGCTGAAGGGGATTGCGCAGAGCGACGGGATGATCGAGATCGGCGCGGGCACGACGCACCACGAAGTGGAGACGTCGCAGCTCATTCGAGAGCAGGCACCCGTGCTCGCAGAGTGCGCGGCAGAGATCGGCGACCCGCAGGTGCGCCACCGCGGCACCCTGGGCGGCAGCCTCGCCCACTCGGACCCGGCCGCCGACTACCCGGCAGTGATGGTCGCCCTCGATGCCGAATTCCACATCAAAGGCAGTGGCGGCTGGCGCGCTGCGAGAGCGTCCGAATTCTTCCAGGATATGTTCACGGTTGACCTCGCCCCCGACGAGGTGATAGTCAAGGTGCGAATCGCACCGGTGAAGTACGCGGCATATGCCAAGTTGCATCAAAGGGCTTCACATTACGCCATCGTCGGCGTCTGCGCGGCATTGGACCTCGACGGCGGCGTGTGCCGCTCGGCACGGCTCGGGCTTACTGGCGCCGGGAGCCACGCTGTCCGAATGCCCGAAGCTGAAGCGAGCCTCGCCGGCAAATCACTCACGGCGGATGTCATCGATGTGGCTGCTCGGACAGCATCGGACAATGCCAGCGACCTCAGTTCGGATCTGCACGCCAGCGAGGACTACCGCCGCGCGATGGTCGGCGTCTTCACGCGGAGGGCAATCGAAAAGGCGGCATCACGCTAAGCGAAGCACTGCCTCCCACATGTGACGGCACGCACACGTATAGCGTACGTTAATTGCCTCGTCCGCGCCGGTGGAACTTGCCGGTGGGGCTACCGGGCAGGGAGCCGCGCATGGGAAAGCCAGTCGTTATCGCCGTCCGCCACGCGGAGTCAGTGCATCACGTCCGCGGGCTCTCGGGCGGGTGGATTGATACTCCGCTTACGGACCTGGGCCGGAAACAGGCGCTGACAGTGGCCCAGCGCCTGAAACGCGAGATTGCGGGCCCTGTACGGCTCTACACGAGTGACTTGAAGCGCGCGGCGGAAACAGCCGAACCTATTGCTGCCGCGTTCGGTGTAGAGGCGGCGCACGACGTGCGGCTTCGCGAGCAGAGCAACGGCGAGGCACTTGGCCTAACGATTGAGGAGATGCTGAATCGGTTTCCACAACAGCCGTTCCCGCATGCGCCAGACCACCGGCCATTTCCTGGCGGGGAGACGGCACGCGAGTTTCGCGCACGCGTGAGTTCGTTCATGGAGGACCTGCGCACGGATGACGGGGTGGCGATCCTCGTTACACACGGTGGCACGATGCGACCGCTCATCGCGCATTGGCTGGGCCTGAGCGAAGAGACGGCGTCGACGATCGGGTTCCCGTCTCACGTGACAGGCATCACCGTGCTTACAGAAGGCTGGCATGGGCTGCGGGAGATTGAACGGCTGAACGACATCGGGCACCTCGCCGGGATCCCCGGCTACGTGCCCATCAAGAGCTAAGTGGCAGCGCTGTTACGCTGCCGTCCCCTGGCGGGGCACTAGGACGCCGGCGGCGACAGCGGCGGCTCATCCTGGACGAGCCCACCCCACTTCTCCTCGACGCGACGGTACTTGAAGAGCAACACGGACGCGACCCACGCCACGATGAACAGGCCAACGATGACGTAGCCAAGCGTCTCGAAATCAAGGCCATTCAGCCAGTTGAAGAACGGGTTGTCGATGTGGAGTTTGGCGCTCATCACCTGGAGGTATTCG
>JAFKFP010000149.1:4129-4617 GCA_017308185.1 bacterium
AAAGTGCTGTCGTCGTCATGTTGTAATAGACCTTGCGCAGCGGGCTGGCGAATGCCCACCGGTAGGCCTTCGACATGAACACGCCATCGGCGGTGTCCATGAGTGACATGCCGGCCGCAAAGAGGATCGGTAGCGCGATAATACCGAGCACCGGCAGGTTTCCGCCGCCGCCCGTCGTCGCAGTGCTTGCAGCGCCGGCCGTAATCGCAAGGAGGCCGACTTCGGTGGCAGTATCGAAGCCGAGCCCAAAGAGCAAGCCTACCGGGTACATGTGCCAGCTCTTGGTCACAAGATTGCGGAAGCGGCTTCCCAGGATGCGGTTCATGAACCCGCGCTGCGTGAGCAACTCCTCAAGCTCTTCGGCGCGATACGAACCTTCCTGCATCTGCCGGTACACCTTCACGATGCCAACCAACACGATGAGGTTTAGGATGCCGACGATCCATAGAAAGGTGCCCGACACACTGGCCCCGATGACACCGCCTATA
>JAFKFP010000150.1 GCA_017308185.1 bacterium
ACGCGTGCGCGTGGCTGGCGAAGGCAACCCCGGCATGGGCGCCGGCAAACCCGGCGACCTGTATCTCGTGGTCACCGTCCTGCCCAACCCACGTTTCGAACGCCAGGGCGACAACCTCACGACGGAAGTCGATGTCCCCTACCTTGACGCGATGCTCGGCGGCGAAGTCGAAGTCCCCACCATGACCGGGAAGGTCGCGCTTCGCATCCCCGAACTTACGCAAAACGGCCGCCAGTTCCGCCTGGCAGGCAAAGGAATGCCAGCGCTCGGCCACCCCGACCGCCACGGCGACATTCTCGCCCGTGTCCGCATCCGCATGCCAGACCATCTCACCAGGGCGCAGCGCGAACATCTCGAAGCACTGCGCGATCTCGACGCCGAACCTGTCGCGTCAGAAAGGAGCTGATGGCCATGCCTCGCTCACGCAACCCCCAGCCCGCTGGAGAAGACGATGTCCTCCCGGACGACGAGCCGTGCTACATCATCTCCATCGCCGCCCGCCTCGTCGGAGTCCATCAGCAGACCCTTCGCTATTACGAGCGCGCCGGTCTTGTTGAACCGCGCCGTACCGTCGGCAACATCCGCATGTATTCAAACAACGACCTCGCCCGCGTCCGCCACGCCCAACGCCTCATCGATGAACTCGGCGTCAACCTCGCCGGCGTTGATGTCATCCTCCGCATGCGCCAACAGTTCGAAGCCCTCCAGGCTGAACTCGAATCCGTGCGCCGCGAACTCGACCGCCTCCGCTCCACCCGCCTCCCGGCCCCGCGGCCCGAGCGGCCGCAGTAACAAGGACTGAGGACTGAGGACTGAGTATGAGCCAGATCAGCCGGTTCGAAGACTTGGTGGCGTGGCAAAAGGCACGTTTGTTGCGCCGCGAAGTCTATCGGGTCACGCGGCAGTCCCATGTGGCACGAGACTTTGGCTTCGTGTCACAGATTCAAAGGGCCGCAGTCTCGATCATGTCAAACATCGCCGAGGGGTTCGAACGCGGCGGTCGCCCAGAATTCCACCAGTTCCTCTCTACGGCGAAAGCCTCGTGCGCTGAAGTCCGTTCACTGCTCTATGCAGCCGTCGACGAAGGCTATGTCGGTCAACCGACATTCGAACGCCTGAATGCACAGGCCGAAGAAGTTGGCCGCATTATCGGCGGGCTTCGAGCATCCGTAGCTCGCCAACGCGACGCCGAGCGTCGTCCTATTCGGGACTAAGGCGCAGTCCTCAGTCCTCAGCACTCAGAACTCAAGCACCGGAGGTGCGAAAATGATGCGACAAGACCGTTTCACCGAGCAGGCACAGCAAGTCCTGGCCGCCTCTCAGGAACTCGTCCGCCAGCAACGCAATTCCCAGTGGGGCGTCCCGCACGTCCTCGCGGCCCTCATCGACCTGGAGGGCGGTCTTGCCCAGCAGGTCCTTCAGCGCCTTAACGTCGACCTCGGCCAACTGCGCCGCCGCGTCGGCCAGGTGCTGAGCGAACAGCCCACCCTCTCCCACGATGTCGTCCAGATCTACACGACACCTGAAGTCGTCCGCATGCTCGAAGTCGCGAACGCCGAGGCCGACCGCCTCAAGGATGAATACGTCGGCGTCGAGCACCTCCTTATCGCAATCGCCGACAATGAGGAGAGCGGTGCAACCCATCTGCTCGCCAACCTCGGCGTCACCAAGGAAGGCATCTACCGCGCGCTCCGCGAAATTCGTGGCAGCTCCCGCGTCGATAGCCCCAATGCCGAGTCGCGCTACCAGAGCCTCGAAAAGTATGCGACCGACCTCACCGCTGCCGCGAAGGCCGGGAAACTCGATCCGGTCATCGGCCGCGACGTCGAAGTCCGCCGCGTCATGCAGATCCTCAACCGCCGCACCAAGAACAACCCCGTCATCATCGGCGAAGCCGGTGTCGGCAAGACCGCCATCGTCGAAGGCCTTGCCCAGCGTATGGCCGCCGATGATGTCCCCGAGAACCTCCAGGACAAGCGCATCCTCGCGTTGGACATGGGCGCGCTCGTCGCGGGTTCCAAATTCCGGGGCGAGTTCGAAGAGCGCCTCAAGGCAGTCATGGAAGAGGTTAAGCAGTCCAATGGCGAAATCATCCTCTTCATTGATGAGCTCCATACGGTCATGGGCGCGGGCGGCGCCGATGGCGCGATCGACGCCTCTAACCTCATGAAGCCCGCCCTCGCCCGCGGCGAACTCCACGCCATCGGCGCCACCACCCTCGATGAGTACCGCACCCGTATCGAACGCGACCCCGCGCTCGAACGCCGCTTCGCGCCCGTCTACATCGATGAGCCCAGCGTCGAAGACACCATCGCCATCCTCAGAGGCCTGCGCCCGCGCTATGAGCAGCACCACAAGGTCGAAATCACCGACGATGCCCTCGAAGCGGCAGCCAACCTTTCGAGCCGCTACATCACTGAGCGCCACCTGCCTGATAAGGCCATCGACCTCATCGACGAGGCCGCCAGCAAGCACGTCATCGACGCCCAGGAACAGCCCCAGGGCCTTCGCGATATGCGCCGCCGTCTCGAAGAATTGAACTCCGAAGCCGACGCCGCCAGTGAACGGCAGGACTACGAAGCTTCGGCCCGCATCAAGCAAGAGGTCCTCCAGATCCAGGAGGCCTACGGCGAACTGCGCGCAGCCTGGGCCGAGGAACACCCGGAGGTTGACCTGCGCGTCACCGCCGAGGACATCGCCAGCCTCGTGGGCCAGATGACTGGCATCCCGGTCAACCGCCTCGAAGAGACTGAGTCCGAGAAGCTGCTCCATATGGAAGAGCATCTGCACGAGCGCGTCATCGGGCAGGACCGCGCCATCGTCGCCCTCAGCGACGCGATCCGTCGCGCCCGCGCAGGCCTCAAGAGCCCCAAGCGGCCGATCGGGTCGTTCATCTTCCTCGGCCCGACCGGCGTCGGGAAGACCGAACTCGCCAAGTCCCTCGCCGAGTACCTCTTCGACGACGAAGACGCCATGATCCGCCTCGATATGTCCGAGTTCCAGGAACGGCACACCGTCAGCCGTCTGATCGGTTCGCCTCCCGGATACGTCGGCTACGACGAAGGCGGCGGCCTGACCGAGGCCGTGCGCCGGCGCCCCTACCGCGTGATCCTCTTCGACGAAATTGAAAAGGCCCACCCGGACGTGTTCAACACGCTGTTGCAGATCCTCGATGACGGCCGCCTGACCGATGGCCACGGCCGCACCGTCGACTTCCGTAACACCGTCATCATCATGACCAGCAACCTCGGCACCGGGGTCCAGGAGCGCGCGACGCTCGGCTTCACCCGCCGAAGCGACAACTCGAGCGACCACGAGAAGCTCAAGGAATCGGTTGAAACGGCCCTGCGCGAGCACTTCCGCCCTGAGTTCCTCAACCGGATCGACGAGATCATCATCTTCGAACCGCTCACCAGGGCTGAACTCGAACAGATCGTCGTCCTGCTGGCCGACGAGGTGCGAGAGCGCATGTCCGATCGAAAGATCGACTTCGAGCTCACCCAGGCCGCGAAGGACGAGCTCGTCCGCGAAGGTTACGACCCGCAGTTCGGCGCACGGCCGCTTCGCCGCACCGTCCAGCGCCGCATCGAAAACGAACTCGCCCGGCGCATCCTCGCCGGAGAGTTCCATGACAACCAGGTCGTCACTGTCGATTACGACGGCAACGAGTACACCTTCACCGCCAGCGACGCACCCTTCATCGATGCCGAAGAGCGCATCGCCGAACCGGTGACCGCGTAAGTCCGCGCCCGCCCACTACCCAAAGGGAGCGCCTCCATGGAGGCGCTCCCTTTCTGCCTCTCCGCCGAAAGTCGCTTCCCAACCTCTCGCCGCATCGGAGTACACTGGATATAACGCGGCAACTCGCGGAGGGAGGGCCACGTGACGCATGGCTGGCACGTCCTCGCGGAACTCATCTGCCGCCGCCGCTTCGCAATCTGGGCGTTTGCGATTCTCGTCGTCGGCGTCTCTGCTTATGGCCTCACGCGCCTCTCCTTCGATACTCAGCAGGACACCCTCGTCCCTTCGAGCAGCCAGCTTTACAAAGACAATGCGGTTTACCAGTCTAAATT
>JAFKFP010000151.1 GCA_017308185.1 bacterium
GCTGATAATCTCCTGGAACCCGAGTGCAGCGAGCCCATCGCGGAGCCGCTCCCGCAGCCTTTCGGCCGGCCTCGGCTCAACTTCCGGGAGAGCACCGCGGAGCATCGTCGACGGCAGCTGCTCATAACCCCACAGCCGCGCTATCTCCTCAATTACGTCGTCACGCCGTTCAACGTCTGGGCGCCAGTACGGCGGCGTGACTCGATACCCGGCATCGTCATCCTCGCAGCGGAAACCCAGCCCTTCGAGGATCCGATGCACATCCGCACGCGGCGTCACGACGCCGAGCACCTGCTCGATGCGCGCTTCGGAAAGGACGAGCGGCTCGATGTCGTGCCGGCCGGGAAACACATCCACGGGTTCGTTCGCCACCGTCCCGCCGGCGATCGTCTCGAACAGGTGCAGCGCGCGCGCCTGCGCGTAGGCTGCCATCCCCGCGCCGATGCCCTTTTCGAACCTCAGCGACGCTTCCGTGCGGAGTTTCAGCCTGCCCGAAGTGCGCCGTATCGAACCCGCGCGGAAGTTGGCGACTTCGAGCAGGATGGTGCGCGTGTCAGGCTCAACCTCGCTCGAACCACCGCCCATGATGCCCGCGATGCTGAGGGGGCCCTCGCCGTCGCAGATCAGCAGCATGTCCCCGTCCAGCTGCCGCACCGTGCCGTCTAGCGTGGTGAGCGTTTCGCCTGCTGTTGCACGCCGCACCACAATCTTGTGCCCGCTGACCTTGTCATAATCAAACGCGTGCATCGGCTGGCCTGTCTCGAGCATGACGTAATTGGTGATGTCGACCACATTGTTGATAGGCCGCATGCCCAATCGTCGTAGCCGCTCTTGCATCCACGCCGGCGATGGAGCGACCGTCACGTTCTCGATAACTGCCGCCATGAACCGGCCGCACAGGCCGGGATCGTCGATGGATACCTCTACCATCTCGGCCGTCCGCCGGTCGCCCGGCGTGTAGCTGCGGCCTGGCTCGCGTAGCGGCTCGCCGGTGAGCACCGCCACCTCTCGCGCGAACCCCAGCACGCCCAGGAGATCCGCGCGGTTCGCCCATGTGGAGATGTCGAAGATGACGTCGCCGATCTCATCCACGAGTGGCCGCCCGGGCACGGCGTCGCCGTCGAGCACGAGGATGCCTTCATGGTCGTCGCTCAACCCGAGCTCTTTTTCGCTCAGCACCATCCCGGCGGAATCGACCCCGCGGATGGGCCGTAACTTCAACGTCGCAGGCTTGCCGGTGTGGCCATCAATGAGCTTCGCGCCTTCGGTCGCGAAGGCGACCTTTTGGCCAACTGCGAGGTTCGGCGCGCCGCATACAACTTGCTCGCGGCCGTTGCCCGTTTCCACAGTCGCGAGGCGCAAGCGATCTGCATTCGGATGGGGCTCGATGGCGACCACTTCCGCCACACGGATGCGCTCAGTGTCCCAGTCGCCGCCCACGCTCTGCCATGACTCCACCTCGGCGGTCGCATCGGTCAGGCGGCGCGCGAACTCGGCCGGTGGCATATCCACGTCAACGAAATCACGGAGCCATTTCAGCGAGAGTTTCATTCCAAATCCTGCGAAGTATGCCTACGCGGCACAACAGGCACGTCAACGAGCGGCACGAGCCGGGACGAGAATTGGGCGCACCTGCTACCAGGTCAGGGAGCCCTGCCAGATGGTCCCATTGTGGACGAGGACAACGAGCGTGATCAGGCCGGCCGCCTCGATGAGCAGTAAGAAGCCTGCGGCGCCAGCCCATGCGACCTGGGTCCTGCCTCGCGTGGCGAACATCGGGATCGTCAGGATGACCGACGAACCGATGAAAACCAGGAGCGCGATAATCCCGAGGCTGTTCGTGCTGATGAGGAAGGGCAGGTCTGGAAACATCGAAACTCCATGAAAATCGGGCATTCGCGACGGGCAGTCCGCCGTGGCGGATCATAGACACACCGGTGCCTAGGTGCGAGTGCCCCGGCTCTCGCCACGCACGCGCGGCGCTTCAGACACCTGTCGAAACACCGATCGCGCGGCCTATCCCAAACGTGATCGCCGCCGCCACCAGCCCCATCACGAGCATCCGGGCTCCGGAGAACAGGAGGCTGCGGCCCGTGAAGAGCGTGGTGATCGCGCCAGTCATAAAAAGGCCGAACCCGGCGGCTATGGCGCTCAGCGCGACAGCCCACACGCCACCGATGAAGAACCATGGCAGCACGGGCAGGATCGCGCCGAGGGCGAACAGCACGAACGACGTGATCGCGGCCGTCCATGGGTTGCCGGCCTCGTCTGCGGTCATCCCGAGTTCCTCCCGCGCGAGTGTCGCTAGCGCTGTGGTCGGGTCTGACATGATGCGGCGCGCCGTCGTCCGCGCTTCATCCTCGGTCAGGCCCTTGGCCTGGTAGATGAGTGCGAGTTCCGCCTCTTCTTCTTCTGGGATCTCCTCTAGCTCATCGCGTTCCACTGCCAGTTGGCGCTCGAACGATTCGCGGCTGCTCTGGACGCTCACCCACTCGCCCAGCGCCATACTGAAGGCACCGGCCAGCAGGCCCGCGAGACCCCCAAGCAGCACCACGTTCCGGCCCGGCGACGCCCCCGCTACACCCATGACCAGGCTGAGGTTCGATACCAGTCCGTCGTTCGCGCCGAGTACCGCTGCGCGCAGCGTGTTCCCGGCAGACGCGCGATGGCGGCCCTCAATGCGCGCGATATCGACATCGAAGGGGCGGCCCTTGCCATGATGCTCCGAAATCTCCTGGAAAATGCGCGCGTGCGATCGTTCGTCGGCGGGCAGCCGGTGCTCGATTGCTTCGATCTGCGAGTCGTACATCGAAGTGGCGTCTCGTTCCATCTGCGCCACGAGCGGCGTCACCAGCGCGTTCCCGAAGTGCCGCGCGATCCACCCGAGTGCTTTTACCCGGAACGATGGCCGGAAGTCTGGCACCTTCGCCCCAGCCTCGATCAACTTTCGTTGCCAGAGTTCCGTATGGCGTTTCTCCGTCTCTGCGAGTTGCTCATAGAGCATGCGCAGGTGCGGGTCGTTCTCTGCCTCGGCCAATAACAAGTACAGGGCTGTCCCGTCCACCTCCTCGCGAAGGTTCGTACGAAACCGCTTGATATCGTCTTTGGTGTACGTGCGCGCTGGCGCCGTAGGCCTGTCTGCCATGGACAGTCATTTTAAACGGACGCTCCGCGCCCTGCGCACAGCCCGGCTCACTCGAGCGATTAGGATTGGCGAAAGAGCAGCGTGTGGCGGTGTTGTCCCTGTCCGGGGGGGCCAAAGGGGCTTGCACATAGTCACAGCGATGGCATCATGAAGGCTCTGGTGGCTAGAGCGAGGTGGTCCCACCCGTTCCCATCCCGAACACGGAAGTGAAACGCCTCAGCGCTGACGATACTGCCCGGGCAACTGGGTGGGAAAATAGGCCGCCGCCGGTCAATAGAATCGCGAAACCGCCGCTGTCGGCGGTTTTTTGTTGCAGTAGCGTCAAATCGCCGCCGCGGCGTTAACCCGCTCGCGCCGTGCACGTTTCTCCTATCGCGGCCCCTTGACCGGGCGCCCGTTCGCTTCCACAGAACGATCGCGCGCTGCTACAATCGAAGTACCGCATATCCCAATGGGCCTTCCTACGGAAACTTTGCCCACCAGACGGAGTCCAACTTGTCCACTGATACCGCCCAGCCAGCCCCTCAGCCCACCGAGACCGCCGCCGAAGCACCTGCCGAAGCGACACCGCTCGAAGAAATGGACATGGGGGCCCTCCTCGATTCCGAGGCCGCTCAGCCGAACCACCTGCGCCGTGGCGAAATCGTAGAGGGGATGGTCATGGGCGCGTCGCCCGATGGCCTCATCGTTGACGTCGGCACCAAGACCGAAGCCGTCATCCCGCAGAACGAGATGCTCTCGCTCGGCGTCGATGGCGCCACTAGGCTCAAGGCCGGCGACAACGTCAAGGTCATGGTCCTGCAGCCATCATCTTCCGAAGGCCACGCCATCGTTTCCCTCGACCGCGCCCGCGGCGAGGAAGGCTGGGAAGTCCTGCAGCAGCGCTTCGAAGCCGG
>JAFKFP010000152.1 GCA_017308185.1 bacterium
GCTTCATCGATAAAGTCGCACGCCGCGGCATCCGGATCGCCGATCTCCTCGAACCCGAGGAGCTTGTGCACCGCATCAAGGCCGTCCTCGATTATCAGAACCGCGTGATCACCGGCGTCTATGGCGGCGAACCCATCGATTTCGACGAGTGCTGCGCACGCTACCTCGAGTACGGCCGTCGCCTCAAGCCGTTCGTCGCCGATGTCCAGCAAGTAGTGCTCGACGCCCACCGCCGCGGCGACCACGTCTTGCTCGAAGGCGCCCAGGGCTCGCTGCTCGATCTCGACCACGGCACCTACCCGTTCGTCACATCGAGCGTCCCCAGCTCATCGAGCAGTGGCGCGGCCCTCGGCGTCGGCATCGGTCCCACCGAAATCGACCGCGTCGTTGGCGTCTTCAAGAGCTACTCCACACGCGTGGGCAACGGGCCTTTCCCCACCGAACTCTTCGACGCCACAGCGACGCAGCTTCGCGATCATGGCAAAGAGTTCGGCCGCGGCGAGTACGGCACTACCACCGGCCGTCCCCGCCGGATCGGCTGGTTCGATGCCGTCGCCGTGCGCTACAGTGTGCGCTTCAATGGCCTCGCCGCAGTCGCCCTGACCCGGCTCGACGTCCTCGATACGCTTCCATCGATAAAGATCTGCACCGCATACGAGCTGGACGGCGAAATCATCCGCACCCTCCCCGCCAACGAGAAGGTGCTCAGTCGCTGCCATCCCGTCTACGAAGAGCTTCCCGGCTGGCAGCAGCCGACCGAAGGCGTCCGTGCCTTCGATGACCTGCCCGCCCAGGCGCAGGCGTTCATCCAGCGCGTCGAGAAGCTCCTCGAGTGCCCGGTGGACCTCATCTCCGTCGGCCCCGAACGCGAGCAGATCGTCATCGTCAACCCGATCTTCTAACGTGTTGTGAAAGTTCGGGGACCTGACGGAGCGGCTTCAGGATCATGGTGGACCCAGCGCGCTGAACGGACTCGATACGCCGTGATTATCGAACGCGGGCCCATAGGCCAAGGGCGCCTCCGTGCCGGCTCTCCCCGGGTATGTTCTTGTGGGGGAAACTCTGCCCGAAGGAGAACGGCTCATCCGCGAGGCCATCGCGTTCCATGTCGACGGCCTTCGCGAGGATGGCGAAGCTGTGCCTCCGCCAACCTCGCTCGCCGAATACGCCGCCGCTCAACGGCGTGCGCGCATCCAGCCCGGCCCCCGCTAGGAAGCCATCGCCGCGTACAAAGGTGGCGTGTCGCCTGACCCAACGTTCGGTCCGAAGAAGCTGAAACTCCACGAGAAGCGCATACGGTAGCTGTTCGTTGGCGTCACCCCGTCCCATGCGAGGTCCGTACCCGTCACGCTCGTGACCTTCGTCGTGTACGTTCCCGTCGGCGCATTCGAGAGCGAGAACGATACCTTCCCGTCGGACCCCGTCGTACCGGATGCCGACCAGCTCTGGCCGCGCGTCGTGTTGGAGAGCGTGACCGCGACGGTCGCACCGCTGACCGGTTGGCCGCTCGCATTGTCCACCGTCACCGTGTTCGAAAGTGTGCTCCCCGTCGCGCTGTACGTGATAGAGGCCACGTGCACGTTGACCGTCGTCGTCGGCGGAGGGTTCGGCTGGGTCGGCGGCGTGGGCCCCGCCCACGTTACCTGGAAGCTCGAGGTATTGCCTGAGTCAGTCAATCCGCCGGGGGTAGCCGTTGCGTTGCCGTCCTCCATGGTGATCGCGTCGTGCTGCCACGAAGGCGAATCGATCGGGCCCGTCACGCCGTTGATCGTCGCCGATGCGTTCGTGAACCCGACTGTATTGAAGTCCACCAGCGGCAACGTGCCCTGGTACGAAGACGGCGCTTCCTGGATCCATTCGGCCGAAGTACGCTGCGCCCGCGAACTCGACTGCGTCGTCGAGTAGGTCCAGTTCTGAGTCGCATTAGTAAGCTGCAGATGGAACGAGCCCGATCGGTTCCACCAGCTCGTGCTCGCCGAATAGGTGACCGAAGCCGTCATCACGTCACCCGGCTTCACAACCCGGTTAATGGTTTGCGAAGCGGAGGGGTACATCTCGATCCATGCCGAATATCCCGGGACCCCGCCGTTGCAATCCTGCTCGGTGCCCAGTTGTTCAACCGTGGAACTGGCGTACCCATCGATACCCACCCACGTCGCCGAGTACCCGTTCGCCGTCACGCTGCAATCCACTGTTGGGACCGTCCAGGTGCCCGATGCAGCCGTCACTGAACCCGTCTGCGGGTTCGAAAGGTCCGTCAGCGCCGCGTAGCCCGACCAGTTCGTGCTCGTCCCGTATGTTAGCCGGTGACGCGGACCGTGAAGCACGCTGCCCGCCGAACTGCCTCCCGGCGTGGCCCCCAGGGCAAGCAGAACCACAATGCCCGCCATCAGTACCATTCGCCAGCTAATCCACGATCCAATTCGTTCGGACGGCATGTTCGTTCTCCCCGCGGAATCGTCCGCTTGCTTACACCCGTATTGAGCGGCGTTCGAAGTGTCGAACCGGGGTTTCCGTAACGTCAAGAGTCATTCTTGGCATTACATGACGTTCATCTTCACAATGAAGGCTTCACATTCCGCCGTGAGCGCCCTTTCCGGCGCCTGAAGTTGGCCCTTCGCATCAGCGTTGGTACCCTTAGTCGTCATGCCGGGGTCCGGCTCGCACCACGCGGGCAATCCCATCGCCCGGCACTGAGGACGAATGAGAGAATACGAACTCACGGTCATTTTTGACCTCGCTGTCGCCGAGGCTGGCGGCCCCGATGCGGCCGTTGAACAGGTCACGAGCCTCGTCGAAGCCCGCGGCGGAAAGCTACTTAAGGCCGATCACTGGGGTCGCCGCCGTATGGCGTATCCGATTAACCATCAGATAGATGGCGACTACATCGTGAGCCGCGTCGAACTCGACCCCGCTGCGGTCGCGCCGCTCGAGGCTGCCCTCGGCATCAACGAGCGTGTCTATCGCCACCTCGTCGTCCGCGCCGATGAGCTTCCTGTACCTCCGCCACCTCGCGAACCGCGCCAGCCCGCCGCAGAAGCGTCTGCTCCCGCAGAAGCGCCTGCTCCCGCCGAGGCCGCGCCAGCTGAAGCTGCCGCCCCTGCCGCAGAAGCGCCTGCTTCCGCCGAACCCGCGCCTGCTGAAGTTGCCGCCCCGGCCGCAGAAGCTGCCGCTCCCGCCGATTCGGCCCCCGCTGATGCGCCGGCTGGACAATAACCAACCCGCCCGTTGGGAGGCGCCTCCATGGCAAGCCTGAACAAAGTGATGCTCATCGGAAACGCCGGCAAGGATGCCGAGTTGCGCTATGCCGCTTCCGGCACGGCCATGGCTACATTTAGCCTCGCCGTCAACAGTCGCAGGCGTGGCCAATCCGGCGATTGGGAAGATCAGACCGAATGGTTCAACGTCATACTCTTCCGCGAGCAGGCCGAACGTGTGAGCCAGTACATCACCAAGGGCAAACAGCTCTACGTCGAAGGCCGCCTGCAGACTCGCACATGGGACGATGATCAGGGCGTCAAACACTACCGCACCGAAGTTGTCGCCAACAACGTCGTGCTCCTCGGGAGTGGCGGCGGCCGCGATTCCGGCGGCGGCGATGACTGGGGTGGCGGCGGAGGTGGCGGGAGCTCTCGCGCTCGCGGCGGCTACAGCGGCCCTCGCGACGGTGGCGGCGATTTCGACGCCGACGACCTGCCCTTCGAATAGCACGCCGCGGCCGGCTACAGGGCCGCCGCTCGAACAGAAAGACATAGGATTTAGGAACGATGACTACCGAAGAACGTGCACCCGAGCGCTCCCCCCGTAACGATGGCCCCTCTGGTGACAGAGGCGATCGCCCGGAGCGCTCGCAGCGCCCCCCACAGCGCCGCTATGGCGGCGGCCGCCGCAAGGTTTGCCGCTTCTGCGCCGACCACGTGGACGGCATCGACTATAAAGACGTTGGCCGCCTCCGCATGTACATCAGCGAGCGTGGCAAGATCGAACCCCGCCGCAAGACGGGTACCTTCATGAAGCACCAGCGCCTGGTGTGCACCTCTA
>JAFKFP010000437.1 GCA_017308185.1 bacterium
GCCGCACGCTGATGGGCGATCCCGAACTGATCATCATCGACGAGCCGACCGAAGGTCTCGCTCCGCTCATCGTGCAGCAGGTCGGCGATCTCATCGCGCACATTGCCTCGGCCGGCCTCGCCATCCTGCTGATCGAACAAAAGCTCTCGATCGCGCTCCGCATATCGCACCGGCTCTATGTCATGGGCCACGGGCAGATCGTGTTCGAAGGCACGCCCGACCAACGCAAGGCCAACGAGGCGGTGCGCAAGGACTGGCTGGAGGTTTAAGCCTCTCAAGATAGCTTGCCTGAAACACGAATGCCCGGGCATAAGCCGGGCATCCTCTTCTTCATCATCCATCAGCGAGAAGGACGTGGATGGCCGGGACGAGCCCGGCCATGACAAGTCGTCGGTTCTATCTAAACGAAACCTGCTCCAAGGAAGACTGATCTACTTCGTTCGCAATGGCGATTCGATAATCATCCTGCGTTAGTCGCTCTTCTTTCCGAAGTTGCGGAAGTTTTCCATATTCTCCTCGACCCGCTTGCGCACGACGTCGAACGCATCCTTCTGCGACTTGGTCGCCATCTCCGCCAGTTCGCGCATATTGTTGAGGCGTCGGCAACCGCCTGCTTCATGGCTTCCTGCAAGATCTCGGATTGCCGGCGGATCAACGCCTGCCAGCCTTCGAAGGCGATTTTGTTGGCCGCCGTGAGGGCCTCGATATTCTTGCGCTCGCGATCGACGATCGCCGCGAAGTCGACGCCTGGAATACGAAACTGGCTGAGCATCTTGGTGAAATCGAACAGCGGCATATCGCCCGCTTTGCCGGATTTGCTGTCGTCGGTCATCGGATGTCCCCTTTTCAGGTTCGCGGAGCGGAGATCGAGAACCATCAGACTTGCGGCTTGCCCTGCGGCTGTCAAGCAAGAACCGAGCGGCGGCCGCCGCCTGTGTTAGTCATCTCCGCGAACATAACGCCGCGCCATCCGGATCGTTCACATCGAAGCGATCGGTCGGCAGATCTAGCAACCATTCTCGGACGTTCGGCATTGTTTTCTGCGGTCTCACCAAGTCAGCGGCCCCCGCGCGCGATATCCGTGCTATACAACAGAATACAGCGATCCATCGCGCAGGAGCCATTCATGAAGATCAGCGCGCGCAACCAACTCAAAGGCACGG
>JAFKFP010000153.1 GCA_017308185.1 bacterium
CGGTGCAGCCAGCCAGCATAGTTGCCGGCGCCGTTGGTGACGATCGCGTCGGCGGGCAGGGCATCCCGCAGCATGCGGATCATGGCGCCGAGCTCGACGCCGGCCACCGCGCGCGGCGCCGGTTCGGACCAGGCGCGATAGGCGGCGTTGGCGGCGCGGGTCTCCGCGACCCAAGGGATCGAGACCGGCGGATGCACGACCTCGAGCTGCGCCGCGAAGCCGTTCGGCGTCGCATTGATGGCGAGCGTCGGGCGGTAGACGCGGCCGAGCTCCTCGGCGCTGGCATGGACATGCACCAGTTTCTGCTTCGGCTCGGGCGCCTCGATCAGCGTATAGCCGGAGGACGGCACCTCGCTCATGCGCCCTCCGAGAAGGAGCAGCAGATCGGCGTTCCTGATCCGCGCCGCGAGCGCCGGATTGATGCCGAGCCCGATATCGCCGGCATAGTTCGGATGCTCGTGGTCGAAGAGCCCCTGGCGGCGGAACGAGACGCCAACCGGCAGGTCGAAGCGCTCCGCGAAGCGGCGAAGCGAGCCGACCGCCTTGTCGCTCCAGCGCGATCCGCCGGCGATCACGAACGGGCGCTCCGCCGCCCAGAGCAGCTTCTGCAGCTGCGCCGTCTGCGTCAGCCCCGGATAGGTCTCGACCGGCTCGAAGGGGTGCGGCAGCGCCACGGTGGCGGTCTCGCGCAGCATGTCCTCGGGCAGCGCCAGCACGACCGGTCCCGGCCGGCCGGAGGTCGCAACATGGAAGGCGCGCGACATGAGTTCGGGGATGCGCTCGGTGCTGTCGACGACGGTCGTCCACTTGCAGCCCGGCTTCGCGAACGCCACCTGGTCAGCCTCCTGGAAGCCGCCCAGTCCGCGCGTACGGCCCACGACGGAGCCGCCAAGCACGACGAGCGGCATCGCGCTCTCGGTGGCGACGTGCATGCCGGTCACAGCATTGATGGTTCCGGCACGCGGATGCCATGAACGCGGCGGACTCTTCGTGGCGGCAATTGACCACCCGGATGCCCTCGGCCTGCATCCCCGCCATGACTTCGATCATCGGCCCGGCGACAACCCCGAAGGCGGTGTCGATGCCTGCCAGTTTGAGTTGGCGCGCCGCCAGCTGGCCGCCGTTCAGTTCGCCCATGCCTCACCTCTTCCTACGCCGAAATGCGATCAGTTGTCCCTCGCACTCATACGCGAGTTGGGAAGGCACGGCAACCACGACGGCTCGTGGTTATCCAACTCCTGCGCCGATGACGGCTGTCACATCGATTTCGATCATCAGTTTCGGGCCGGCGAGCGCCTTCACAACCACCATGGTGACCGCCGGGAAGGGCGGCTTCAGGAACTCCCTGCGGATCTCCTCTGTGCGTGCCCAACAATCGACCTCGGTGGAGTACATCGTGACCTTCACGATGTCGGCCATGTTCGCGCCGGCGTAAGCAAGGAGCGTGCGCACGTTCGTGAACGCCTCGCGCGCCTGCGCTTCGAGCCCGTCCGCGAAGCTCACCTGGCCCGAGCAGTACACTGTGTCGCCGCTCCGGACCGCCTGCGAAAAGCCGAGCGCGGACGAATTGAACAGTGACGGCGGGTTGACTGGCCGCTTTCCTTTTTGATCCATGTGCAAACCTCCGCTGGCGCGTTTCGGGTAAGCATGCGGCGTGGCGCGCTTGAGCGCGATGCACTGCACGTTGCGCGGCCGTCAGCACCTGACGCGAATTCGCGGCATCATAACCGTCGGGGGATGCGGGCCCCGGTGGGCGATTATGCAGCTATCTCGTGCAGTCCTGGTTCTTGGTCTGATGTCAGCGTTCCTTGCTGGCGCATGCGCGACCACGAGCGCGCGAAAGGC
The DNA here is from genome assembly GCA_017308185.1 of bacterium. GTDB lineage: Bacteria > Chloroflexota > Dehalococcoidia > Tepidiformales > Tepidiformaceae > JAFKFP01. The sequence continues at coordinate 1,846 of JAFKFP010000153.1, forward strand.
CACGACTGCGCCGCCAACGACTCCCGTCGCCTCATCCACGAGCGCCATTTCGGCCACCGCGACAATTCGGCCTGGCACGGCTAAACCCACGCCCACGCTTGCCGCCGCGCCTTCCGCGCGATCCACCAGCGTGGCGACGCCTACCGCCGCGCAGACTGCGGCGGCCACGCGGACGATCGCGATTGGAGCAGGCCCGCAAACGCATTACACGATCGAGCGGCAGCCGCCGGCGGGTTCGTGCCACTACACGGTCGTCGATGCGGCGATGGGCGAATACCTGCCGGACCCGAAATGCACACCTGGCGCGATCAGCCCCGCCGTCACGCAGGACAACCTTGCGTCCACCATCTGCAAGAAGGGCTACACCAAATCCGTCCGCCCGCCTGAAGACGTGACCGACGCCGAAAAGGCAGCCAACGCCGCCTCGTACTCCTACACTGGCTCGCTCAAGACGGCCGAGTACGACCACTTCATCCCGCTCGAACTCGGCGGCGACCCCAACGACCCGCGCAATCTCTGGGTCGAACCGAACGACGCCACCGCGACGACCGTCAACAATCCCAAGGATGGCGTCGAGTCATCACTCAACTATCTCGTGTGCAACGCCATCCACGGAAAGCCGTATCTTCCGCTGGCGAAAGCACAGGAACTCATCGCCACCAACTGGACAACGGCGAAAGTGCTGGCGCGGCAGTTGCTGGTCTCGAACTGATAGTTCGCGGCTGGCGGTGGCCGTTGCCGCTATCGCCAGTAGTTGTTCGCCGCGGCCACCGTCTGGAAGTGGATCGCGATCACCTGTGACGACGCGATCAGTTGTGCAGTGTCGTGGTCGTAGGCGGCTCGCAGCGAACTCCGCACCTCCGCGGAAGGCTGGGTGATGCCGACGCCCTTGCGTGCGAGCGTTACCGCCAGGTTGAAACCCTCTTCGGGTGTTGCGGTCTTCAGCGTGGGCAGCCATGAGTCGGCCACGATCATTCCCTCCTGCCTTTCGGACCGAACCACGTGCGCCTATGCGCATGGCTCGGTCCGTCACCCCGAGTGTATGCAGCAGGCGCCGTCAATGCCACAGGCGGCACTGTTCCGGACGCAAGGCATCTGCCACGCGAGGACGTCAGCGCCTGCCCCTCGCCCATCCCGGCATCTGGGAGACACGGGCGCCCGGGACCTCGGCAACAGGTGGCGAGCATTACGATCACACCAGCACCAACTGCCGTGCCGCCGGCGGCGGGATCAGCGGCCGCTCGCGGCGGTCCGCCACCCCGTATCGCGCCTCCAACGCGTCGACCAACGTCTCCAGGCCTCGCGATTCCCTACGCGAGACATAATCTCTCGCGTACATCCGCTCGTAGCGCGGCACAAGTTCCGGCCAATTGCGCGCCAACGACTCCATGAAGTGTTCGCGGATCCCCGGCCCGAGGTGCAGCATCCCGGTCCAGAGGTGCGTCGCGCCCGCCTCGCGCGCAGCCCGCACCACGGCGTCCAGCTGCGACGGCCGGTCGCTAATCCCAGGCAGCACCGGCGCGATGCTCACGCCCGCATCGATCCCCGACGTGACCAGCTTTTCCAGCGCGCGAAGCCGCTGCTGAGGCGGCGCCGTGCCCGGCTCCGTCAGACGCCAGGCCGCGCGGTCGAGCGTCGGTATCGAAAAGCTCACCGTCACCTCGGCCCGCGTGGACGCCTTCTGGAGCACGTCGATATCGCGCACGATCATCGGCCCCCTCGTGATGATCGCGAACGGCGACCGCTTCCGCGCGAACACCTCGATGCACTGCCGCGTCAGCTTATACGTGCCTTCGGCGGGCTGGTACGGGTCCGTCGCCGAGCCGATCGTGACCGATTCCCGCTTCCATGAGCGCTTCGATAGCTCGCGTTCGAGCACCTCCGCCACGTTGGTTTTCACGCGGATTGAGGCGCCGTAGCGCTCATCCCATGGCCGGTCGGCCCGCCGTTCGAACGCCCGCACGTAACAGAACACGCAGCGGTGTGCGCAGCCCATGTATGGGTTCAGCGACCACCCAAAGCGCATCCCCTTCACCGAAGAGAGCGCCGTCTTGCACGGCTCGTCGCGAAATTCGGTCCGCATGCGACAACCGTCGCCGCTTTTGTCGCGAACGCCAAGCGTTCGATGTCACCGCCTGCGATCTGTGCTGCGAGGTTTCACGTGTGCAACTGAATCCGCGGGAGCACTTCGGAAACGAAGAGCGGGTCGTTCAGCGTCAGATGGAACATGCCAACCCCGAGTTCATGGAACTCCATCATGCGCCGGTAGATGGTCTCCGGGCTGCCGATGAGCCGCGCGGCGAACCCCTCATTCGAGTCGAGCATGGTGAGCGGGTCGGGGCTCTCGGCCCACATGCCGTGGGCGCCCTGGACGCGCTGGCGGCGGGCGGTGATGATCTCCGGATCAATCCGGGCCACCATCGCCGCAACTTCGGCTTCGGCCTCGGCGTCAGTCGCGCGGCACAGTGGGATCGCGTACATCGCAAAGTTTACGGGACGTTGGCGGGACGATTCGCGCCGGTGGACATCCCGCACGATGGAAGCGATCTTCTCTGGCGGGCCGCCGTTGAGGAACATCCAGTCCGAGTGCGAGGCGGCCATATTGCGCGCCGCCTCCGACTGACCGCCCTGGAACACCTCAACGCCCGGCGAAACGGGCCGCGGGTCGAGCTCGAGACTTTCCACCTGGTAGTGGCGCCCGTGGTAGTCGAACGGCGATGTCTCCCATGCGCCGCGCACGACATCGATGAACTCCGTGGCGCGTTCGTACCGCTCGTCGTGCGGCAGAAGGGCCGCGCCATACATAGGAAACTCCTGTTCGTGCCAGCCACTGGTCACATTGATGCACCAGCGGCCATCACTGATGGCGTCTATCGTTGCGCCCCACTTCGCAATCGGGCCGGGCAAGAAGAACCCGGGGTGGATGGCCGTGACCAGGCGGATGCGCTCGGTCTGAGCTGCGTAGTACGCAGTCATCGCGAGGCAGTCGTACGTTGAGCCCTCAATTTCGCGGCCCGTGCCGTACCACCGCTGCGCGACGAGCAGGT
>JAFKFP010000154.1 GCA_017308185.1 bacterium
GGCCTCGATGCGGAGGACTTTCAGCGCATTTACAGCGTGAATGTCATCGGCCCGTTTCAGATGGTCCGCGCCGTCACCCCGCATATGAAAGCCGCCGGTCAGGGAGCCATCGTCAATATCTCGTCTGTCGCCGGTGTGATGGGCGTTGGCAGCTCCATTGCCTACGCGGCATCGAAGGGCGCCCTCAACACCATGACGCTTTCGCTTGCGCGCGTCCTCGGACCCGAGATCCGCATCAACACGGTCTGTCCCGGGTTCATACAGGGCCGCTGGCTCGCCGGCGGCATGGGCGAAGACGCCTACAACATGGCGCTCGAACGGCAACAGCGCGCAACTCCACTCCACCGCGCCGGCACCCCCGAAAATATGGCGCAGGCGGCGCTCTGGTTCATTGAAGGCGCCGATATCGTTACTGGCGAAATCCTCATGGTGGATGCGGGCTCGCACCTTGGCGCAGCGCCGCTCACCGCCCGCTAAGCCGGGAGCTGCGCAGACATGGGTCGAAAGCCGAGCACAACGGGGGTGCGCGGCAGATTGCTGGCAGGCACAGTCATATTTGCCGCAATGGCGTACGCCGCGCTCGGGGTGTTCCAGCTCGACGCCACAGCCGACGAGTTGCTGCAAAACGGCGGCTTCGAAACCTGGACAGTCGACAGGCCCGCCGGCTGGTCCGTCACCAGCGGCACTGCATCACGCTCCGATTCCAGGGCAGTGGCCGGCTCTGCCCTGCATATCGATGGCGCCTCGACAGCAACTGTCCAGCAGGTCGTTCAGGCCGCGGCCGGTAGCACCCTGAATGTTGCGGTCGCCGCATCGTCTGATGGTGCCGCTAACATGGAACTGGCCGTCTCCCCACTGAAGGCCGACTTCACTGGCAACGGCGCCGCTCAAGTCTTCACCAGGCCACTCCCCGAGGGCCCGCAGTTCACCACGCTCGCCGGCGCCACCGCTCCCTTGCCGCCCGCCACGGCCTGGGTGCGGGTCACCATTAACGTACAGCCGGTGGCCGGCAACCCCCTGTCCGTCTATCTCGATGCCGCCTCCGCCATCGAGTCGCCGGCGGCGCCCACAGCGACCCCGACGCCTACCGCCACACCCACACCCGCTTCAAGCCCCCCGACGGGCGGTAGCGCCACAGCGCCGCCGGCGTCAACGACGGCAGCCGCCGCCACACCAACAGCGAAGCCAGGCAAGACGCCCACGAAGACGCCCACAAAGACACCGACGCACCAGCCGACCCCACGGCCGACGCCAAAGAACACGCCTACTCCCACACCGCGCCCAAAACAGACCCCAACACCCACCAACCCCGACGCCGCCATGACCGGGCTCGTGCTCAACGGCGACTTCGAAGCGCTCGACAACGGAAAGCCCGCATACTGGGCAAAGTACGGGGGCGAAATGGGGGCCACTGGTGCTGCCTATAACGGCAAGTGGTCCGCCACCCTCAGCTCAGAGACGTCATCGACCAAGTGGCTGAACCAGGTCGTCAGCGTCAGCGGTGGGGCGTGGTACCGCCTCACGGCCATGGCACGGACCGAGAACGTCGAGGCGTACCTCCGCGTGAGCTGGTACGAAAGCACCGACGGCAGCGGCTCGCAAATAGACTCAGCCGACGGCAACTCAACGGGTGCAGCGGATTGGACCGCGCTCGACACCGGTGCGATACAGGCCCCCGCCGAGGCCAACAGCGCGCGCGTCAAGCTCATGCTGCGCGCTGCGGGTGGCAGCGGCCGCGCCGTATTCGATGACGTGTGGTTGGTGCCCGCCACGGCGCCTCCACAAACGCCGGGGCCGGCCCACACCGCCACCAGTGCGAGTGGCGGCAGCCGTTCGCCCTCCACCACCCGCACGCCGGCCCGCACCGCAACGACTCGCGCATCCGCAACCGCCCGTCCTGCCACATCCCGCAGTGCGGGCAGCCCCTCGCACACCCCGGCCGCACCGCTGACGGCCGCGGGGAAGCTGGACGGACCCAGTCCGCTGCGCCTGAGTGAGGTTATGAGCGACCCCGAAAAGGCAGGCAACGATGCCTCCGACGAATGGGTGGAACTCGTCAACGTGAGCGCATCCCCACTGAACACTGGCGGTTGGCGAATTGCCGACGCCAAAGGCAGCGATGTCCTTCCGGCCGCGGAGATCCCGGCCGGCGGCTATCTCGTAGTCGCTGGCAGGAGCGCCGATACCGGCGAGGCATCCATCGTTGTCCGCGTCCCCGATGGCGTCATCGGCAACGGTCTCAGTAACAGCGGTGATGCGCTGACGCTGTTCACCCCCGCCGGCGAGGTAGCCGACGCCATCTCGTACGGCTCGAATACCGATGTGTTCGAGCCACCGCCACCCGCACCCGCGCGAGGCCAGACCCTCGGCGCGCGCGACCCAGCCGCCGATCCCGCCGCGGAGAACTGGGATCTCACCCTCACTCCGTCGCCAGGCGCACCGAACACCTTCGTGCGCGAGCAGGAGCCAAACAACGGCGCCACTTCCGCCGCGCAGTCTCTTGCTGGCGGCGACCCAGCGGGCGACCCTCGCACGCTTACACCCCACACCGCGCACAACGCGCCCGGATTGAGTACCCTCGATTGGGCGCTCATTGCCGGCATGCTCAGCTGCGTCAGCCTCGTGCTTGGCGTAGCGGGCCGGCGCTACTTCGAAACCGCCTGGAAGCGAATCCATCGTGGCCACTGAACGACTCCAAAAGATCCTCTCGAACGCCGGCGTGGCCTCACGCCGTGCCGCCGAAGAACTCATCCTCGCTGGCCGCGTGGCAGTGAACGGCGAGCCGCAACGCACCCTCGGTGCCCGCGCCGATCTCGAAGCCGATGAAGTGACGCTCGATGGTGTACCCGTGACCCGCGGCCGCTACCGCTACTTCGCACTCAACAAACCCCTCGGCATCATCACAACCGCCCACGACGAAATGGGCCGCGAAACTGTGCTCGACCTCGTGCCGATCGGCGGTGTGCAACTCCACCCCGTGGGCCGTCTCGACCGCGACAGCGAAGGCCTCGTCATCCTCACGAACGATGGCCACCTCACCGACTTGCTGACGCACCCGCGCTATGGCGTTGCGAAGGAGTACCTGGCCGGCGTGGCCGCCACCCCCTCGCGGCGGGATCTCGAACGCATGGTGAGGGGCGTCGAAGTGGACGGAGAACGTCTCAAAGCAGATAGCGCCTCGCTCGCCGCAGCTCCCACTGCTCACCCCGGTGAAGAACCCGCGCAGGCCGCGGCCTGGCTCGTGCTCGTGTTGCGCCAGGGCAGGAACCGCGAGATTCGGCGACTGCTCGGCGCCCTCGGAATCGACCTTCGCGTGCTTCGCCGCATCCGCGTCGGGCCGCTCCATCTCGGAGATCTTGGCGTGGGCGCCTTCCGGGAGCTTACCGACGCTGAAGTCGAAGCACTCTACGCCGCTGGAAAGACCGCGGAGCAACAGGCCGAAGCCGCCGCTGCCCCCACACGTAGCGGCAAAGCTGTCCGTCCGGATACTATGCCGCGAGATGACGCCCGCCAGTCCCCCAGATCTCATCGCCATTGATGGCCCCGCCGCCAGCGGCAAGTCCACCGTCGGCCAGATACTCGCGCACCGTCTCGGTTACCGGTTCCTCGATACCGGCCTCATGTACCGTGCGTTCACCCTCGCCGCGCTCCGCGCCGAAGTAGCCGCGACCGACGCCGCCGCAGCCCCGCTCGCCGCTACCATCGACATGCGGCTGAGCGTCGGGGAACGCACCCACGTCCTGCTCGGCGACGAGGATGTCACCGCGCTCCTGCACACATCTGCCATCGAGCAACACGTCAGCGCCTACAGCAGCCTCCCATCCGTTCGCGCCGCCATGCGCGCACGCCAGCGCGAGTACGCAAGCGGCGGCAAAGCGATCCTCGCCGGCAGAGACATCGGCGAAGTCGTCCTTCCCGAGGCCGCCCTCAAGTTCTAT
>JAFKFP010000155.1 GCA_017308185.1 bacterium
CGTCGCCGGGCTTGCCCAGTTGAAGATGTACTGCTGCCCCGCCGTGTCATACCGGAAACTCGTCCGGCCGGCCAGGGTGATGTCGATGTACGTCCCAGTCGTGGACCCACACGCATCGAATTGTTCAACCGAAATGCCGGCAATCGTGTCGAAGTTGTTGATGTACTGCCCCATCGCGTCCTGCAACTGCCACTTCACGGGGTACGTGCGACCGGCCGCGCCATTGTTCATGGCCGGCGCGTTCTTGATGGGCGGCAGGAAGCCAATGACCACGTAGCCGACCGTGTAGTTGACGGTCTTGACGTTGTACTGGCCATCCTTGCTGGCCGCGATGACGGTGAACGAGTGGGTCCCCACCGACGATGTGTCGACTGGCGTCCCGTTCTCAACCGTACCATCGCAGTAGGCGAGGCCAGGACCGAAGGCGCCTTCGGCGCAGCTGTAATCGGCGTTCACTACCTGGCCAAGGCTGTAGTTCGCCCCATCGGGAGGCGTGGTTATCGAAGCGGTCGGTGCGGCGGCAACCGTGTAGTTCACCGTCTGCGATGAGGTCAGACCGTCCTGGCTCGTGGCCGTGACGGTCATGCTGTAGGTACCTGCCGTGGAGGTGTCGATGGCCGTGCCGGAAGGGTTGCCGCCCTGGTCGAGGCAGGTGCTGATGCCACTGCCGCCTGCGCCCTCGTAGCACGAGAACGCCGAGGTCACGGACTGGTTGACGGCGTAGTATGCGCCCTCAGCTGGCGTGGCGATCGAGACCGCGGGAGGCGCGGGGACGATCATCTGCGCCAGGACGGTTCCCGGCGATGCCGCATGCCACGAAGCAGCGCAGGTGTATTGAGGGCCCAACTCCCACTTGACGTTGTAGACACCCGGCGTCGACGGCGCGTTACCGAGGTCGATTGTCGATGTGCCAGTCGGATTGGTGGGGTAGTAGAGCTGGTTTCCGAAGCAGCCGGCGGGGGTTGCGCTGCCCTGGAAGCCCACTGGAGCGGTGAGGATAGTGGTGCCAGAGGCCGGGTTGATCGTCCAGCTGGCCGTGATCTTGACGTCCTGGCCTGCCTGGACTGCCAGGACTGTCCCCGGTGTGCCATTGAGCTTGATGTTACTGAGCGTCACGTTGCCGATGGACGATGTCGCGGGCGGCGCGACGATGATTTGAGCGAGTACCGTCCCCGGCGCGGTCCCATGCCACGAGTCCGCACACGTGAAGTTCGGCCCGAGCTCCCAGTCGACGTTGTAGACCCCGGGCGTCGTCGGTGCGGGTCCAAGGTCGACCGTTGATGTGCCCGTTGGGCGCGAGTACGAAATCCAACCGTACGCGCCAAAGCAACCGGCCGGCGATGCGCTGCCTTCGAAGGCAACGGGGGCGGTGAAGACAGTGGTGCCGGCATCGGGATTGAGCGCCCAACTGGCCGTTACATGGACATCCTGGCCCGGCTGGACGACAAGAAGAGGGCCAGCGTTGCCGTTCAGCTGGATGTTGCTGAGGGTTACGTACCCGATTGTCGATGTTGATGGTGGGATAGGCGCTGCGAAAGCAGTGCCTTTCCCGAGGACGGTAGCCAGGACGAGTCCGGCTACGGCGATCGCGGCGAACGATAGTCTCTTCAGGCTACCTGCTGATTCCACTCGACATTCTCCTTCGGCTGTCTGGAAGAACGGTGGCCAGGAAGCACCAGCCATCGGCCGGCAGCGCCAGCTGCCCTTGACGCGACCCCCGGGATCGAGACCACCCTCGCTCGTTGCGTTAGCGGCTGTAGCTTCGAGACTGCAGCGATTTCAAAGTACGAGTGTCGTTCGAGCAGCCGAAGGGCTAATCGGACCAGCAGATGCGGGTCGACGGACCGTTAGTGGTCATGGACAGACCCGCCGAATCACCGCGATCACACGGCACGGCCAGTCCTCGGACCTTCTGGCCCTCGCTTCAACGGTCATGTGACTCATGCCCCGCAGGCGAAACCCATCGACCATTGTCACGCGAGCAATTCCTCGCACGAGGCTAACATGGCAAACGCAGCACTCTTCATCGGATGGGGCGAACCCGTTCGCGGACGGGAGCGCAAGTCTCTCCAGGTCCTCAACGAAGCTTTGGCCTACTTCAGAGGCCAGCAGGAGCAAGGCAGGATCGAAAGCTTCGAGCCTGTACTACACCCCACGGCGGTGACCTGACAGGCTTCCTATTCGTCCGGGGCGACCAGCAAACACTCCTGTCGCTCACCGGGGGCGAGGAGTTCCAGCGTCTCGAGGCCCGGAGCCGTCTCATCGTCGACAACTGGGGCGTGGTGCCCGCGGTGATCGGCGAGGCGCTGCCTGCCCAACTCGCCGTTTACCAGCAGCAGATAGAAGAGTTGACCTGAGGTTAAGCCGGGGCGGCAGGCCACCACCGCGTCCGCCCCGGGCATCCCAAAGCTGCTGCCGACCAACCCGGAACGCGTTGACCGTCAGCATGGGCTTGCCGGCCCTCGCTCGTGCGGCCATTGGCCGGTGCCCGTTGCGTGCGACATCAGCACGCTCAATAGCTGCAAGCGGTTTCGCCCGGCGCCGCCGCGCCGTGTGTCTGCGATAATGAGAGCGATGACAGAAAATCCGCAATTCGACCGCGGGTCGATCCTCGGGCACATCTGGTATGCACTCCTGTTCCGCTGCCCGCGTTGCTATAAGGGCGCGATGTGGCGCGGGCCGCTGCGCATGAACAAGTTCTGCCCGTCATGCGGACTCGCGTTCGAACGGGAGCCGGGATACTTCGTGGGCGGGATGTATGCGAGCTACTTTGTGGGCGTCTTCCTGACGATGCCGGTATGGATGTGGCTGATTATGTCTCATCAGTCATTCCCGGTGTTCTTCGCCGTCACCGTCGGCATGGTCATCCTTGTCTGGCCCGTGGCGTTCCACTATTCACGCGTCATCTGGATCCACATCGATTACTTCGTCGAACCGTGGGCGTTCCAGTCAAACGAGACGGTGCCAGGGCTGACTGTCGAGGAAAAACGCCATCCGGTCATGCCGCTCCGCTAGCAGGCCGCGCCGACGATTTCGTTCACATCTTCCACATGATTCGTTTCAAGCCAGCAGGCTATACCGTCCGCAACATCGAGGAGCGCCCGCGGGTTGGCGAATGTGGCCGTGCCGACCTGGATGGCCGTCGCGCCAGCCATGAGGAATTCGATGGCGTCGTCCCCTGTGCGGATGCCACCGCAGCCGATGACCGGTACGCTCACCGCACGCGCGACGTCGTACACGATACGCAACGCGATGGGCTTGATGGCCGGCCCGCTTAATCCCCCCCGCGCCCGCGGCAGGATGGGACGGCGACGGCGAATATCAACTGCCATACCGAGCACCGTATTGATCGCGCAGATGGCGGCCGCGCCTTCATCTGCGCACGCCACCGCGAGGGCAACGGGATCCGTGACATTCGGCGTCAGCTTGACGATCACGGGCAGATCGGTGCTCCGCACGGCGGCCCGTGTGGCGCGCGCTGATGCGCCCACATCCTGCCCTATTTCGATACCCCCGATGTCCACATTCGGGCAGCTGATGTTCAGTTCGAGCGCGGCAATCCCGGGCACACCATCCAGCATCGTGGCCATCGTGCCGAACTCCTCCACGGTATCGCCGGCGATGTTGACGATCACAGGCACATCCCAGCTGTCCCAGAGTGGCGCAAGGACATCGATGCACTCGTGGATGCCTACATTCTGGAGGCCGATGGAATTGAGCATCCCGGCGGGTGTCTCGGCGACACGCGGCTGCCGGTTGCCGGCGCGCGGTTCCATCGTCACGCCCTTCGAGACAACGGCGCCGAGCGCGTGGATATCGAAGTGGCGGGCGAACTCCTGCCCCCAGCTGAAAGTGCCTGAAGCAGGCATCACCGGGGTGCGGAGGATGAGGCCAGTCTTATGGCCGGGCGCAAGGTCTACCTCGAGATTCGGCACGG
>JAFKFP010000156.1 GCA_017308185.1 bacterium
GGTCGTCTTCCCCGCGCCCTGCAGGCCGACCATCATCACGACGGTCGGCGGCTTCGACGACGTTGCAAGCTTCGCCACCTCCTCGCCGCCGAGAATCTCAGTCAATTCGCCGTTCACGATGTCGATGATCTGTTGGGCGGGCGTCAGGCTTCGAAGCACCTGGGCGCCAAGCGCCTTCTCTTTGACGCGCGCCGTGAACTCCCGGACGACCTTGAAGTTCACGTCGGCTTCGAGCATCGCCATGCGCACTTCGCGCAGCGCCTGGTCGAGGTCCGCCTCGGTCACAACACCCCGCGAGCCGAACTTGCGGAACGCGCCCTGCATCTTGTCGGTCAACGTTTCGAACATGGCGTTAAGTGTACGGGAGGACGGCTCACAGAGGCAGGGGCCACAGCGGCAGAGAAGCCTCGACACATGGCCGAGGCTTCTCTTTGTCTCACGTTGCTGGTTCGATGACGGCTTAGAGCCGCTTCACGGCCAACCAACCTGCACCGGTAAGGCCTACGCTCGCGCCGGCTACGGCGAGCATGATGAGCCACACTGCCGGGCCGTTGCCGTTTGAACCGGAGCCCGTCGCCGGCGCCTTCGGCGTGTTAGTCGCCGCGGCGCCCCCGCCACCCTGCGTCGGCGTCTTGGTCGGCGAGATGGTCTGAGTGACGGTCTTCGTCGCGGTGCTCGTCGCCGTCGAGGTGCGCGTTGCAGTGCTTGTCGCCGTTGTCGTCTTCGTTGCCGTCGCCGTTGGCGATGGGGTGCTCGTCTGCGTCGGCGTATGGGTCGGCACGATCACGGTGAAATCTGGCAGAGGCATGGTTGTGCCCGGCGTCCGAGTGGCCGGCAACCCGACCGTTACCGCGTCGATGCAGTAGTTGTTGTCGTCCAGTCCAGAGATGCCGTTCCACTCGCTGATGACATCCTCCGGGTCTACCACGCATCCATCATGCACCGACGGATTCGTGTACTCGCCGGTTGCCCCGGCGACGGCCACGAACTCAACGGAGAAACTACCGCCGGGCGGGATTGAGATCGGGTCCAGCGCAGTACAAGTGAGTACGTTGAGCGCCAGGTCGCAGTTGGCGTCGGGCGTCGACCAGTCCAGCCCGCCCACCGCAAAGACACTGGGGATCGAATCCTCGACGATGATGTCATTTTCGTTGAAATACGAGGTGAACGGCCCCGCGTTGTTCACCGTCAGCATCCAGTGGAACGGCACGTCCAGGGTGGCCTGACCGCCCGTATCGTTGGTTTTCGTCACGGTTAGGTCCGAGGGGCACTGGTTTTCAGGCGTCACCACTGTGTTGTAGTCGGTCAGGGTCGCGGTGTGCGTGACGCCACCCAGGGTCAGCGTCCAGGTCGTCGTCCCGTCCCACAACTCGACGTCCGGACCCCAGAGGATGGTGCCCGCGCCGTCCGGCGCGATCGCGAGGTCCTGTATACCGCTTGGAGGAGTCTGTTCGAGCCCGCCATGATCGATGCTGCTACTGATACTGGGGAACGATGGGTATGGCACAGGTCCCATGAGGAAGCCAAAGCCACCGCCGAATGCTACCTGCCCGACGGGTCCTGAATAGCAGGCGATGAGCGTGAAGTCGGGCGTTTCCTCCGCTCGCGCCCGCGACTGTAGTGCAAACCCGCTCACCATGGCGGCGAGCACCACGGCGGCTGCCATGAAGCGCATGAGTAGAGTCGAGTGGCTGTCCGTCATCTGAAGGCCCCTGTTTCTCATCTGTGATGTGCCGCATTCGCGGGCCAGCAAAGGATAAGGGCACGTAAAGAACCTGACAACATCGCACGAAAGACAAACCGCGAATTGCAAGTTCTGTCTTGATCGGCTCCTGTTACAGCGAATGTGCCGTCAGCGCGGTAACCACCTGCTGTTGCAACTCGATGGCCGGCTTCTCCAGAGGGTGGCGATCATGGTTGAACCCGCATTGGAACTGCCCGAGGGCGTACCGGGCGAGAAACCACCCGATCCCCATCCGCCGGCGCTGGGAGATGTGAAACGCTTCGTGGGCTATCAGCCCGAGTCCCTGGATGTGGTCGGGGCGGTACTGGCCCTTTCGAAACACGACCCACCGGTCGAATGTGAATGCCCCCATGCGCAGCATGACGGGTATCCACCGCCATGGCAGTGACCGAACCACGCGCATCGCGCGCAGGTCTTCCTCGTCGACAAACGGCGCCAGCACCGCGATCGTGGCCGTGTCGAGCCGTGCCATCAATGTCGCCCGGCCCGCAGATGATGCGGCAATCGACTATCCCCTATCGACAATCGGCAATTCCTCATCCGGCCTGCACCAACTCCGTCGACGGCGGCGGCAACTTCCCCGGGTCCACGTGGTAGATAGCGTACCGCCCGTCGCTGAACACTTTCGTGAGCGCCGGTATGTGATCGAAGTTCGCAATCGCTTCACTCGTGCCGAACACCCGTTCCTCCGTCCCGACGACCACGTAGGAGACGTTGTACTTGAGGAGATACTGCTCCGCGAAGCTTGTGTCAGGGGTCGAATAGAACATCGCCGTCTCCTGCCGGCGCTCGGAGATCAGGCCCGTGTAGTCCGCTCGCTGCTGCGTCTGGTGGTAGTCCCATCCGATGACCGCCGGCAGACCGGTGTACTCCGAAATGCGGCCCGTCCAGTGGTACAGCGGGCCCACCGCCTCGACGATCACCGGGCTGCCCTGCACGTTGTTGCGCAGCCACTCGATCAGCGGCCAGTCATCGTTGAGGTCGATCGTGACGTTGTCTGTCGCGTCAGGCGTTCCCTTGTCTTCGGTGAACTGCGGGTTGCCCTGCAGGAACGCGAGCCCGTTGAGGGTCGGTCCAACATCGTTGAAGCGAGCGTTCTGCCGCGCCCTGGTGCCAGAAAACAAAAAGATGCTGCCAGCCAGCACGAACCCAACCATCACCGGCGCGACCACCCACGCCGCGACCGATCCGCCGCTGGCCCGCCTCGGCGACGCGCGCCACCCATCCGTCCGCCACAGCGCTCGCAGCGCGTACCATGCCGCGAACGCGCTGCCCAGCGCATACAGCTGCCACGCCTGCAGCGAGAACTTGAATACGGTGTTCATGCGCTCGAGGTCACCCTTCAGCGTGACGATATCGACGCCGGCAGCGATGCCCACAGCCAGCGCGAGCATGGCCGTTGCAAATGCACGCGGCAGGTTGCGTTCGCTCGCCCGGAACTCCAGCCAGAGCAGGTTCAGCAGGAAGATCTCTGCCATCACGCTCAAGGCAATCGTGGTCAGCCCCCACCGCCACGTGAACGCGGTCAAGCCCGCTACGAACACCACCAGGGCGATCACCTCCGGCCAGCCATTCACCGCTGCGAGCACCGGGTTCTTGCCATGATTGCCGTTTCGCGCCCGCAGCTCTTCCCAGTACCGAACGACGAGAAACATGACCATGAACGTGACATACAGGCCGAAGTGGTCGAAGTACTGCAGGAACTTTGTCGTCTGTGGCGCGCGGACGAGCCCGCTGTTGAACGTTTCAAAGTGCTGCGTGAACGGAGTGAACGGCACGACCACCATCGCCGCGGCGAATACCCCGTGGCCGACAACCTCCCACCACCGCGCCTGCCACCGACCCTCGCGCATCATCTGCCCGAAGACGATGCCGGCCCCACAGATGAGCAGCGCTGTCGGATAGTCCCATGTCTGGATCGTGTGGATCAGGCCGGCTTCGAGCCCGAGCAGCCCCGCGATGAGCCAGCCGCTCACTCGCAGCCGCGACCGCACCGTCGCCGCATATGCCACCGCCAGCGCGACAAGCCCGCTGAAGAACGGGACATCCATCAGATGCGGGTGCAGGTCCGAGAACAACAATGACCAGTACGGGAACTCGGTGATATCGAACGTGCCAAAGTGGACGCGGCTCGGGCGCCACCAGTCGAACGGGGGCAGGT
>JAFKFP010000157.1 GCA_017308185.1 bacterium
CGCGTTATTCGGCGGTGGTCGCCACCGCCGGTGCGGAAGCCCCGGCCGATTGCCGCGCAGTTGGCCCGACGACGAGCACCGGCACCGACGCGTGGCGCACCAATTGTTCCGCAACACTGCCCATGATCGCGCGGCTGAGGCCGCTTCGTCCATGTGAGCCGAGCGCGATGACGTCGGCCTTGAGCTGCGATGCATGCTCGGCGATAGCGGTCGCAGGGTCATGCGAGAACACGATATCCTGGGCGACTTCGCGGCCGGGAAGGTAGTGCGCGGCAACCACGCGCAGGTAGTCATAGTGTTCCGCCCTGGCGCGATCGAGTGCCTGGCTGCGGTCCTCGGTCATCGCCGGGTCGGCGCCGCGGCCACGCCCTTCATGCCCAACCAGCCCGATTGGCTCCGGAGTAGCGGTGAGCGTACGACTCGAACCCACAATCTCACCCTGGCCGGTCGTGATGCTGGCGAAGAGCGGCGAAGAGCCGACCTCGCGCGTCCGGCCATGGAGATCATTCGGGTCGATGACCGTCAACAGGTGCACCTCGGCCGCGGCACCCGCGCCGAGCGCGGCCACCGAAGCCACCGCGCTCTCGGCGATCTCGCTCCCGTCGCAGGCAATCACGATACGCATGGCGCCACCTCCGTGGGCCGGCGGCGCCGCGTCCCACGCGTCGCCCGCCGCGGTTCAATCGAATTCCGGCAGCATCATGCGGCCCGCGTGGACGAAAATCAATAGCGCCCGCCAAGCTTTGCGTGGTCCCAGCTGTATATCTCTACGGGATCAATGCGTATGACGACGCGTTTTGAGGCGACAGCGAGCGCCGCTTCGGGTGTTTCGGTCGGCACGGGGATGCCGTTGTACTTCGCGCCCACCTGCGCCATCACGCTGGCGGTGAACTGCGTGTCATCAGTGATGACCCCGTTGCCTTCAATGACGAGGCCTTTGAGTTCGGCATACTGCCGTCCCGATTCGAGCATGACGCTGCATTTCGGGTTGCGTTGCAGGTTCAAAACCTTCTGGCTCTTGCGAAATGTCGTGAAATGGATGGCGCCGTCGATGACGACGTACCACATGGCGACCAGGTGAGGAAAACCCCGGGGGCCGATCGAGGCCACCTGGAGCGTCCACGAATCGTTCAAGAACGCTTCCTTCTCAGCATCGGTAAGAGCGATGGAACCGCGGCGGCTGGGCATGAGGAGCTACTCCGTGGTGTAGGATGCAAGCAACTCTACACAGCCGCATAGGGCGGACGCGAATGCCAGGAGACGATAGTGGCTGAACAACGCGAACACGGCGAGGCCTACCACGACAAGGAGCGGGCGCTACAGGACCACTTTGACAGCCGGCGGCTCGCTGACCGCCTCGCCGAGGTCATCTTCCACGAGCGCTTCACAGACAGAGACCGCGATTTCCTCGCGACGAAGAACATGTTTTTCCTGGCAACGAGCGATGCGGATGGGAACCTCGACTGTTCGTACAAGGGCGGCGAGCCGGGGTTCGTGCGGGTCATCGACGACGAGACGCTCGTGTTCCCGCTGTATGACGGCAACGGGATGTTCAACAGCAGCGGGAACATCATGGCGCACGGGAAGGTCGGCATGCTGTTCATGGACTGGCAGGGCGGAGGGCTGATGCGCATCAATGGCACGGCAACGATCGATTTCGATGACCCGCTGATCGCCGAGTACCGCGAAGCGATCCTCGTGGTGCGGGTGAAGCCGGAACAGATCTATCCAAATTGCCCGCGCTACATCCATCGCATGGAGTTGGTAGAGCTTTCGAAGAACGTGCCACAGGAAGGGCGCGAAACACCTGACGCGGAATGGAAAGCACACTTCGAGGACGTCCTGCCCGAGGAGCAGCGTCGCCGGCGCGAGGCGGACCGCCAGGTTGGCGCTCGGCCCTGAGCCCGCGATGCACGTCCTCATCGCGCCTCAGGAGTTCAAAGGCTCGCTCTCAGCCGAAGAGGCGGCGGATGCCATCGCGCGGGGCTTCCGGCGGGCGCGTCCGGAGTGGACGCTCGATCTGCTGCCTATGTCGGACGGTGGTCCGGGTCTCCTGGAAGCGTTCCGGCGGGCCGTCCGCTCCGACACGGTCGCTGCGGTCGTCCATGATGCGCTCGGGCGGCGGGTGCTGGCGCGCTACCTCACCGTCCGTGGCGAAACCACGGTCATCGTCGAAGCAGCGCAGGCGAACGGTCTGATGCACCTCGCGCCGGCGGAGCGCGATGCGCTGATGGCCAGTTCGGCCGGCGTAGGCGAGATCATCGCCGATGCGGCAACGCTCAGCCCGGCAAACATCATCATCGGCGTCGGCGGGAGCGCCACCACCGACGGTGGAGCAGGAATGGCGCGTGCGCTCGGGGCGCGCTTCCTCAATGCCGAGGGCCGGGAACTGCCGCCGGGTGGCGGCGCACTGGCACAGCTCGAATGCATCGAGTGGCAACCACCCGCATGGCTCGCCGAAATGACGCTCGTGGTTGCCACAGACGTGACGAATCCCCTGCTCGGCGCGAATGGCGCGGCACGTGTGTTCGCTCCCCAGAAGGGCGCCAGTGAGAATGACGTGGAGTTGCTCGAGTCCGCTCTCACACGCTACGCCGGCATCGTCCGGCGCGATCTTGGCGCCGAAATCGCGGCCATGCCTGGCGCCGGCGCCGCGGGCGGGCTCGCCGGGGGCCTCGTCGCATTCCTGGGCGCGCGCATCGGGAGTGGCTTCGATGTCGTGGCCAGCGCTTCGAACCTCGAGGCGCGCCTCGCGGCTGCGGACCTCGTAGTGACGGGCGAGGGGAGTTTCGACAGCCAGTCGCTCCAGGGCAAAGTGACCGGCCGCATGCTTGGCCTCGCGGCTGAAGGTGCGATCCCGGTGGTGATCTTTGCCGGGCGTTCTGGCTCCAACGCCAGTAACGTACACACGCTCGCGGCCCGACATGGTGAAGCCGCGATGCGCGACGCCGGGAGCCTCCTGACTGCGCTTGCGCAGTCCTGGGCCACAGACCGGGAGTAGGCCTCGCTGACTCGGGACGCAACAAAGCGGCACCCGTTGAAGGGATGCCGCTTTGGTGGGTCCTGTGTTTCGAGCGCCGCGTTACGCGGGCAGCGCCGCCTTCGCCTGCGAGGCGAGTTCAGTGAACGCGTCCGGGCGTGTCACCGCAAGGTCGGCGAGCGACTTCCGGTCGAGCTCGATGCCAGCCAGCTTGAGCCCGTGGATAAGCGTGCCATAGGTGAGGCCGTTGAGCCTTGCCGCAGCATTGATGCGGATGATCCACAACTTCCGGAACTCGCCCTTGCGGTCGCGCCGGTCCACGTAGCTGTAGCGCAGCGCATGCATCATGCTTTCGTTCGCACGCTTGAACACGCGATGGCGCTGGCCGTGGTGACCCTTCGTCAGGGCAAGAATCTTCTTGTGACGCTTGTGCGAGACAACGCCACGCTTTACTCGGCTCATGGTCTGGGCTCCTGAGGGTTATCCGTTCCCGTCGAGCAGGCGCTTCACGCGGGGCGCCACCGATGGGGCGACCTCCACGGTGCGTCCGAACAGCACGGTGACGGGCTTACGCTTCTTGCGCCGGAAGTTGTTACGACTCCCGTACATACGCATGATCTTGCCACTGCCGGTTACGCGAAAGCGAGCGGCAGTGCCTTTGTGTGTCTTGAGCTTGGGCACCTTAGTCTCCTGTCGCCCCCGCAGTCACCGCCGGGGCGTCTTCGTCAGTTTCATCGTCCTCGTAGTCGTCGTCGGGCGCATCTTCGTCTACGAGACGGGCAGCGGCGACGGCGGCCTCGAGTTCGGCGTCATCTTCTTCAGGCGCAGGGGCGCCGGCAGCGGCTTCGGCACGGGCTTTCGCCGCCATCTTCTTTTTGTCGGGAGCGACGATGATCGTCATGTGCCGCCCAATTTCGCGCCCTCGGAACGTGACCGTGACTTTCACCTTGTCGCCGCGTTTGAGCAGCTTGGCCGCCGTGCGCGTCTTGAAGTCGATGTCGTGGTCATCGATCTTCGGCTTCATGCGCACTTCGCGGAGTTGCACGTTCTGCTGGTGCTTCTTCGCCTCACGGTCCTTCTTCGACTGCTCGTACTTGAACCGGCCAAAGTCCATGAGCCGCGCGACCGGCGGGCTTGCGCCAGCGGCAACCTCGACGAGGTCGACATCGCGTTGCCGCGCCATCGCGATCGCTTCGCTCGTGCGGACAACGCCAACCTGCGCGCCGTTCTCGTCGATCAGGCGAACTTCGGGGACCCGGATCCGCTCATTCGTGCGGGGCTCCGGCGGTGCGGGCTTCGGTGGTGCTTTCGATCGTTTCCTCAAACTACTGCCAGCTTGCTCCAATTCCAAAAAAGATAGGACAGGTGAACATGGTACCAGCGAATCCCGGGCCTGTATATCCACTTAAGGCCGCCCGCCGTAGCATGTCCGCAGATGTTAAGCGTACGCTGCGCCGTCATCCTCGCCGCGGGCCTTGGGACGCGCATGCTCCCCGCCACGAAGGCGATCCCGAAAGAGATGCTGCCCATCGTGGATCGCCCCCTCATCCAGTATGCCGTCGAAGAAGCTGTTGCAGCCGGTATCGAGGAGATCGCCTTCGCCACCGCCGATGGGAAGGAATCCATCAGATCTCGTCGGCCTCACGGAAGCGCCCGCCCGGCTTGCCCGGTTCTCAGCCGTCCGCCAGCCCCGGCCTCGTGGGATCGCCGATGCTGTACGCTGCGCCCGGCCGCTCGTTGAAGGCGCGCCCTTCGCCCTGCTCTTCCCGGATGACCTGCTGCTGGCCGAAACCCCCGTCACCGCCCAGCTGATCAGCGCTTACGATTGCGCCCCCGGCTCCATCGTGGCGGTCCAGGAAGTGGCCGAGGCCGACATCCCTCAATATGGCATCGTCGCCCCCGCACCGGGAGCAGGCGGCGAGCGTCTTACGCCACTCGCCGGCATCGTCGAAAAACCCGACGCTGCGGCTGCGCCATCGCACCTTGGCGTGGTCGGACGGTACATCCTCTCCGAGACGATCTTCGAACACATAGAGCGGATCAAACCTGGCAAGAACAGCGAACTTCAGCTCACCGACGCGCTCGCGAGCCAGCTTGCCGCCGGAGAGAGTGTGAGCGCCTACCGCTATGAGGGGGACCGGTATGATACGGGCAGGCCCGCCGGGTTCATCCTCGCCGGCGTGGCCGCCGCCCTCGAACGCCCCGACCTGCGCGACACCGTCCGCCAGCGCCTCGAGGAATTGCTCGCACGGAGGCCCAACTGATGCGTGTCATCGCCATCGGCTATCCCCTGCCTGACCCGAATATCGACAACTACAACGCGCTCACCGCGCCGAGTTATCACGACTACGACGCGATGATCGTGGACCCGGCGAGCGTCACCCGGGTCGTCCACGAGGTGCTCGAAGAGGGCAAGGAGTATGAAGCGTTCGATGGCCGGCCGGTGCTCAATGCGCCTTCTTCGGCGACGGCGGTGAGCATCGCCGACCAGTTGCGCCGGCGGCTCGATGAGACGCGCAGCCTGCTGGAATCCGGGGGGACGGTGGTCGTCTTCGCGCGGCCCAACGCGCAGGAGAGCGGTGTACTCGGCTTCGAGGGCGCCGACCGGTACAGTTGGCTCCCGGCTCCCGGCGGGCTCTCCTGGAACCCGCCATACCTGCGGGCGGCCGAGGGGAAGACCACACGGATCGCGCTCGAGAGCCACCCGATGGCCAGCGTCCTGCGGGAGTTCCGCAAGGATATCGGCTATCGCGCGACGTTCGACCTGCGGCAGGCCGAAGTGCGGTCGAGCGGTCGTGTCCTCGCCACCGGCGGCGCGGGCGTGCCCACTGCGATGGAGTTTCCGGTGCTGGGCGGCCGCGTTGTGTTCGTACCCGCCTTCAGCGATACACCCGGCACAGGCCGCACCCAGCTTGCGACAGCGCTCGTCGATGCATGCCGCCGCCTCAGCGGCGGCGCCAGTGCTGAGGAAGCACCCCACTGGTCCCGCAGTATCGCGCTGCCCGGGCTGGAACAGGCCGAAGCTGAACTGGAAGATGCGGCGCATAAAGCTGAAGAGGCGACCGCCCGCCTGGACGCGGCC
>JAFKFP010000158.1 GCA_017308185.1 bacterium
GTCGAGGCGGAAGCCATCCACGCCCATGCGCGCCCAGAAGTCCACGATCGAGAACAGGGCTCGCTTAACCTGAGGGCTTTCGAAATTGAGGTCAGGCTGGTGGGCATAGAACCTGTGCCAGTAGTAGGCGTTCGCGACCGGATCCCAGGCCCAGTTCGAGCGTTCGAAGTCTTTGAAGATGATACGGGCGTCGGCGTACTTGTCGGGTGTGTCGCTCCAGACGTAGTAGCCGCGCGAGGGGCTGCCGGCGGGCGAGCGACGGGCGTGCCGGAACCACGGGTGTTGGTCTGACGTGTGATTTATGACCAGTTCGGTTATGACGCGTATACCGCGGGCATGAGCATCATCGAGGAAAGCCTGGAAGTCGCGCAGGGTGCCATAGGAAGGATGCACGGATCGGTAGTCGGCAATGTCGTATCCGTCATCGCGCAGCGGTGAAACGTAGAACGGCAGCAGCCAGATGGCAGTGATGCCGAGCGATTGGAGATAGTCCAGGCGCGAACGCAGTCCCTGGAAATCACCGATCCCGTCGCCGTTAGCATCCTGGAACGCTCGGACGTGGGTCTCGTAGATGATCGCGTCTTTGTACCAGAGCGGGTCGTCGTCGATGGTTGGCTTGCGGCGGTGTGCATTCATGAGGCAGCCCGTCAAACGAAGTAATCGAAATCTTGTTCGGTGCGGAGGCGTGAGCGCGGGACGAAGATGTGCGATGCGCCAGGCTCAAGCTCAACATAGTTGCGCGGCCCGATCCAGCGGTAGCGGCCATCGCCGAGAAGATCGTGCACCTGGTAGGGCTGTTCAGCGTCGACGCCGAGTTGGGACAGGTCGAGATCAACGTGCCCTGCCTGTCGGTTGTGCGGATCGAGGTTGACGACGACGAGGATGACATCAGTGCCATCGGGGGAGGCCTTCGAATAGCAGATCAGCTGGTCGTTGTCGCTGCCGTGAAATCGAAGCCCGTGATCAAATTGGAGCGCCGCATGAGCACGGCGAATAGCGTTCACGCGTGTGATGAGGTCTGCAAGGCTCCACGGAGCGTCAAGGTCCCAGGTCCGAAGCTGATACTTCTCGGAGTTGAGGTACTCCTCGGAACCTGGCGCGGCGGGGGCGGCTTCGCACAGTTCGAAGGCGGGCCCGTAGATGCCATAGCTGGCGCCGAGCGTCGCAGCGAGGACGAGGCGGGCCATGAATGCGGGACGGCCGCCTGTCTGCAGGTACTCATGCAGTATGTCGGGCGTGTTGGGCCAGAGATTTGGACGAAGGTATTCGCGGACGGACGTCTGGGTGAGTTCGGTGAGGTATTCCTCGAGTTCGACGCTGGTGTTTCGCCACGTGAAGTATGTGTATGACTGGCTGAAGCCACGCATGGCAAGCCCTTCGAGCACAGCCGGGCGCGTGAATGCTTCTGCGAGAAAGACGACATCGGGGTAACGGGACCGGATGTCGGCGATGCACCACTCCCAGAACGCGAGTGACTTTGTGTGCGGGTTGTCGACGCGCAGGATGTGGACCCCACGTTCGACCCAAAACAGGATTATGTCGCGGAGGACTTTCCAGAGTCCCTGCCAATCGGCGCACGAGAAGTCGAACGGCACGATGTCTTCGTACCGCTTGGGAGGATTCTCTGCGTAGCGGATTGAGCCGTCCGGACGCTGGCGGAACCATTCGGGGTGTGCAGCAACGAGGGGGTGATCGGGTGAACACTGGAAGGCGATATCGAGCGCGACGCGTAGGCCGAGTTCGTGGGCGCGGTCTACAAAACGATCGAAATCCTCGAGCGAACCGAGGCGTGGGTTGACTGCCGTGTGGCCGCCATCCTTCGACCCGATCGCCCATGGGCTCCCGACATCGTCCGGCTCTGCCGCGGGCGTGTTGTTCTTGCCCTTGCGGTGCGTCTCGCCGATCGGATGAATGGGCGGAAGGTAGACGACATCGAACCCTAGCCGTGCGGCGTACTCAAGCATTCGGTATGCGTCATCGAAGGTGGCATGTTGGCCATCGGCACGGGCGGATCGCGGGAAGAATTCGTACCAGGCAGCGAACCGGGCTATCGGCGGCTCTGCGACGAGTGGAAGGGTTGCCCGGTAGCGGACTCGTAGCGCGGGGTCGATGCCTCTTCGCGCCAGAGCGGCGAGATCGTCTTGCAGGGCGATGGCGATCCGGCTGCGGAGTGGGATATCGGCCGTGAGTTGCCCGGCGCAGGCGCGCAGGCGCGCAGCGTCCGATGCAGGGGCATGCTTTGACGCTTCGAGGAGCAATTCGGCGCCGGCCTGCAGTTCCAGGGCAAGAATGTCGTCGGGGTCAGAGCGGCGGGCCATGTCAGCCTGCCAACTGGCGAATGGGTCCAGCCATGCCTCGACGGTGTACTCATGGACGCCGAGTGCCGATGGGCTGAATTGTGCTTCCCAGCGGTCGTTCCCGAGCGAGCGCATTGGCGTCTCGTGCCATTCGTGCTCACCGGGACCACGATAAAGCAGCGTACATCCGATGCGATCGTGACCATCCGTGTAGGCGATCGCGGTGACGACCAGGGATTCATCGGTACAGCGCTTCACGGCGAACCGCCCACCGTCCACGGCTGGCAGCACGCTCTCGATCTGCGGACGCAGCTCGCCCCGAATCGTCCCCGTCTCAAGCGTCATGGGCGCGAAGACTCGCTGCTGGTTGTCCGCGCGTATTCGGGGCCACGGCGATCGCTCATCGAATCTATCTTCCGCCTGCAGGTCGAACCATGCACATCGAACGACGGGGAAGGTATCGACCGCATGCGAACCGGGCCAGGATTACGGCGTGTTGTCCTGTCGATCAAGCGGCGCCTAACCCCGCGACTCGCTGGCGGCGCCGTTGTGGCTGGCCGATGCCTGTGCGGCGGCGGCGGGTAGTCTGTGTCCGCCAGGATCGCCATCAGCGCTGCCCGTTTCCTTGAGACGCGCGATGGATGCGAGGTTCTGGTATTCAGCTCGGACGCGCTCGAGGGCATCGGGGTCGAGGTCTTCAAGGTCGAGCATTGCGTCCTTGGCGTTCGAGATGCTTCGTATGAGTTCATCGAGCTTAAGTTGCAGAGCCTGTCCGTCGCGGTTCTGTGTGTTCTGGATAAGGAACACCATCAAGAAGGTGATGATTGTGGTTCCGGTGTTGATGATGAGTTGCCAGGTGTCGGTGAACCCGAAGATGGGGCCGCAGACGGCCCATCCGACGACGACCGCCAAGGCGGCAAGGAACGTCGCCGGGCGCCCCGCGCGTTGCGATGCCGCGGTTGCAAACTGACTAAACCAGCGTGTCATAGAACAGCACCACCGTACGAAGAAGTCAGGTCAGGCGTCACGGGACGGGCACATCCTGCAGACGCTGATGGTCAGCTGGGTCGCCCGTCGCCGCCGTACGAAGGCGGATCTCCCAGCGACGCTCGCCGTCCTGCCAGCGGGTCTGAAGGTTGCCGCGTAGACAAAAATCGCCAATTTCGGCTACGACATGGCGGCGGCCCTCGCCGGTGTTGAGCAGGCCCACTGCGAGTTCTGCGCCATTGTCGCCCATGATCCGGATCATGTTTGTGTTTCCTCCGCTTGGTAATCCACACGATACATGCGCGCCGTTGCCGGTACGTGCGCTAAGAGAGGAGAGACATTACACGGACGTTGCAGTTACCGGAGACGGTCATAGAGGCTGTATGTAGCATCTGTCCCTTGACCATGTACGCCATCTGACATAGTGTCCACGGTGGCCGCTTGATGGCGTCCATTTCCAATCACCTGGGATACACGGGGCAGCATCGAGCGTTGCCCAACGCTGCGGCGCCCTGCACGAAGAGGAGGCGACGCATGCCCTACACGAAGCCGATTCCGGAGCCTGACCCGCTGGGCCAACCGTTCTGGGAGGGGGCGAAATCCGGAAAATTGATGTTGCCGCGCTGCACGAGTTGCAACCGCGTTCACTGGTACCCACGGCACATCTGCCCTCACTGCCACGCGCGCGAGATTGAGTGGATCGAGGCGAGTGGCGAGGGACGGATCCACACATTTGCGGTACAGCACCGCGCCTTCGGCGGCTGGGCCGACGAGACGCCGTTTGTGACGGCATACATCGACCTCAACGAAGGCGACCGCATGTTCACGGTGCTTCGGGGCGTAGACGCCACGAAGCCGGAAACGATTAAGATCGGCGCGCCCGTGAAGGTGGAGTTCGAAGCGGCCAGCGACGACGTTTCGATTGCCTTCTGGCGCGTGGTGGAGGGGTAGAATGCCAGGCGAACTTTCAAGGGCTGCTGCCATCGTGGGAGCAGCCGAAGCGAATGAGATCGGTTACCCGGAACAGCCTCGGACCGCTATCCAGCTGCACATTGAGGCGATCAAGAACGTCAGCGACCAGACGGGTATCCCGATTTCGCGCATCAACGGCGTATTCGGCGCGGGCTGGTCATCGCAGATAGCGGAGCACCTTGGCCTGCACCCTTCGTACATTGACACCACGTCGGTGGGTGGTGGCCGCGCGCGTGGGGCCGATCCGTGGGACCCGGGCTCGCTGTACAGCAACCCGTACGGCGTGTCGGGTGCCCCTTCGAACTATTCGCATGCGATGACGCGGCACAACTACCGCTGGGGAACGACGCCAGAGGACTTCGCGCATATCGCCGTGGTCACGCGTCAGTGGGCAACGCTGAACCCCCGCGCGGTCATGCACTCGAAAGAGACGCATCCTTTTGGTGGCCCGATCACCCTTGAGGATGTGCAAAACGCGCGGATGATCTCGTGGCCGCTCACATTGCTGCATTGCTGCCTGGTGACGGACTACGGCGGGGCGGTGCTGGTCACGAGCCCCGAGGTAGCGCGCAGCGTGAAGACGAAGCCGGTGTGGATTGCGGGCGCCGGGGAGAACATGAGCCACTCGAACATGCTCGAGATGGAGGACTTTACTGCCACTTCGGCTGCCGCGTCTTCGGCCGCGGCGTACAAGATGGCCGGAATGGGCCCCGAAGACATGGAAATGGCGATGATCTACGACTCGTTCACCGTCACGGCCGGGATTACTGCCGAGATGCTCGGGCTCGCACCACGCGGCGAAGGCTTCACCCTCTGGAAGGATGGCCGGGCGGCGCCAGGCGGCTCGTTCCCGATCAATACGAACGGCGGGGGCCTGTCTTTCAACCATTCGGGCATGTACGGCATGCAACTGCTGGTCGAAGCGTACCGCCAGCTCTCGGGTACGGCAGAGGACGGCGGCTACAGTGGACTGCCAGGCAAGCAGACCAGCGCACGATCGTGCGTGGTGAATGGCACGGGTGGCAGCCTTTCCACGACCGGAACGCTCGTGTTGGTGGCCGACTGATCGAGTCGTACGCTTAAACGGTGTATCACCTGTGAAACCCGGCGCGTTGGTCTCAAGACCATAGGCGCCGGGTTTCGCCGTTTGGAGGATGACCATGGCAATCCCACCGTCGGGCGGACAATACGAGTTTTCATTCGAGGACCAGCGAGCAGTCATCGTGGAAGTGGGCGGCGGCATCCGGGCGTACGAGTGGGGCGGACGCCCGGTACTGAACCCGTACGACGTCGACGCGATGTGCGATGGAGCGCACGGCACGCCGCTCATCCCGTGGCCCAACCGGCTTGCCGATGGGACCTACACCTTCGATGGCGAAAAATATGAGGTGGCTCTCACCGAGCCATCCAAACACAACGCTATCCACGGCTTCTTGAGGTGGCGCCCGTGGCAAGCCACCGAGCATGAGGCCTCGCGGGTGGTGATGAGCACAACGCTCTATCCGATGAAGGGGTACCCATTCACCCTGGAAGTGCGCGTGGAATATGCGCTTGGCGCCGATGGGCTCACCACGACCACGACTGCGAGGAATATCGGCGCGAACCCGTGCCCGTACGCGTGCGGCCAACATCCATACCTGTCGCCCGGCTCTGGACTGCTCGATTCCTGCACACTGGAACTACGAGCCACGACGCGCGTTACGACAGACGACGAGAGGCAGCTGCCGACGGGCACCGAGGCTGTCGCAGGAACAGCCTTCGACTTCCGCGAACCGCGCGCAATCGGACCGCTCGCTATCGACTACGCTTTTAGAGGCCTTGAGCGCGACAGCAACGGCCGCGCGTGGATGCGTCTCACGGGGAATGACAGCCGGACGGCTTCGCTGTGGGTCGACGAATCGTACCCGATACTCGAGGTGTACACGGCCGACACGCTTGCCCCGGAGCGGCGGCGCACGGGACTCGGGGCGGAGCCGATGACCTGTCCGCCGAACGGACTGCAATCGGGTGAGGGCGTTATCAGACTGGAGCCCGGCCAAAGCGCCGTGACCCGGTGGGGTGTGAGGCTAGACTGAGCGCAGGGCGGAGCAACCAGGACCGCCCGCGGACGTGCCGTGCTAGCGGATTGCGCCCGACTCGCGCAGGGCGGCGATCTCCTCTTCGCTATAGCCGTTCTCGGTCAGGATGGCATCGGTGTGCTCGCCGAGCATCGGGCTTGGCCCCTGCGGCGCGAGCGGCGACTCGGTCATCTGGAAGGGCGGCGCCACCATTCGCAGGCGGCCAAGCAGCGGGTGCTCGAGTTCTGCGACGAGGTTGTTGGCCAGGATCTGCTCGTTTTCGAAGAGTTCCTCGACGAAGTAGAGCGGTCCACCGGGCACGCCGGCGGCTTCGAAACGCTGACCCCACTCGCCTGACGTCTTCGTCTTGAACAGCGCCTCGGCCTCCTTCACCATGCGCGGGCCAGCTTCTTCCCAACCCTCCGGGAACATCTCAAAGGAGCCATCGGGCTTGATGCGCGGGTCAGTGAGACCGGTCGCGCTCAGGAACTTGATACGCAGCGGGTGGCTGAGTGCGCCGGCCGCGAAGAAGCCGTCTTTCGTCTGATAAATGCGGTAGTAGATGTTTCCGGCGCTCACGGGACGTGCACCCGCGTGGACGGCCACTTGCTCTTCGAAGCTCTTCATTTCGGCCTGGGCCTGGTGCAGCTTCTCAAGCATGGCCGGGATGGTCTCGCTGTCGAAAGCGTCGATGAATGTGAATTGCGAGGTCTGGATGGCGAGACAGGTGCCCATCAGGGTTATATCGATGCGCTGGCCCTTGCCTGTCTTCTCCCGGTAGTAGAGCGCCGCGCAGATCGAGTTGGAGATCTGGATGCCGGTCGCGTAGTCGCCGATCGCCGGGTAAATGTAGGACGGAATGCCGTCTGTGACTTTGGCCTCTCCGGCGACCAACCCGGTGAGCGACTGGACCACGATGTCGTAGCCGGGCCGGGCAGCGAGCGGACCTTTCTTCCCAAAGGCGGTGTTCTCGCAGTAGATGAGCCGCGGGTTGATCGCGCTCAGCGTCTCGTAGTCGATACCCATCGCCTCGGGTACGCCCGGCCGGTAGTTCGTCAGCACGACATCGGCATCCTTGACCAGCCGGTGGACGATTTCCTGGGCCTCGGGCCGTTTGAGGTCGAGTGCAATGCACTTCTTGCCGCGGTTCAGGCTCACGTATGTGCGCGACTCTTTCGGGACGAGCTCGACGAACACGCGCCACGACTCTCCCTCGATCGGTTCAAACTTCGTGACATCGGCGCCCATATCGGCGAGATGCATGCCGCCAAATGGCGCGGCGATGACCTGGCTGAATTCGAGGACTTTGACTCCGCTGAGTGGACCGGTCGTCATTCCCCCACCTCCCGTTCGCATGGCTGTTTGCAGGGCATTCTACGGGTGTGAGCGGTAGGCGGTAGGCGTTGCGAGGATGCCTGCGGCGGAAGCGGCTTATGGTGCACCACGCTTTGGCGCAGGGACGTAGAATGCCAGCACACTCGAGCGGACGGAGGATCACGATGGCGCGACTGACGATGTCATATGACAGAGGCGATTTCGACGCCGCCCTGCCGGAACAAACCGTGGGAGCATGCCTCGCGGAAGCCGTTGCCCGCCAACCCGGCGTGGACGCCCTCGTCTCACGCCACCAGGGTATCCGCGAGACATATGCGGAGTTCGGGCAGTCGGTCCAAACGGTGGCGCGCGCGCTCATGGCGCTCGGGATTCGCAAAGGGGACCGGGTAGGGATCTGGTCGCCGAACTGTGCCGAATACGCCCACGTACAGTTCGGATGCGCGCGCACCGGCGCGATACTTGTCGTCATCAACCCCGCGTACCGGCCACGCGAGTTGGAGTACGCGCTGCGGCAATCCGGGACGCGGCTCCTCATTACGGCGGAAGCGTTCAAGACTTCGGATTACCTGGCGATGATC
>JAFKFP010000159.1:0-2901 GCA_017308185.1 bacterium
TCCCGACCTGTGGCGCGATGTGATCGCGCGCGGGCACGCCATCGAAAACCACACCTGGGATCATCATGCCCTGTCGCAGCTCAGCAACTCAGATATCTGGAGCGAGATGGCCCACCAGGCCGAGGCGGTCCGAGACGCCGTGGGCAGCGAATATCGCGAGCAGTTCGTCCGCCCGCCGGGCGGCGATGGCATCTTCAACTACCAACAGCGCATCCCCGATATCGCGGCCACCCTCGGCCTAAAGGTGTGCATGTGGAGCTCTGATTCGAACGGCTGGAAGATCTATCCGCGGCAGGATGCCGCCGCTATCGACTACATCGTGGCGAACGCCATGGCCGACTTTGGGCCGGGCAGCATCATCCTTCAGCACGTCCTCGCGAACGACATCGCCGCGTTGCCACGCCTGGTCGATGAGGCGAACCGGCGCGGACTCCAGGCCGTCACCTTGCGCACAGGCATCAAATAGCCAGAGAGGCCAACCCGTGTACGTGAGGCGCAGGGCGCGCGGGCCGATTCATCTCCGCCCCTGCTTTCACTTCGGGTAGAGCATCATTTGCGTGCAGCGGAACAGCGCGAACACCTTGCCGGAGGCTTCGTCGCGGACTTCCGCGTCCCACACCTGTGTCGTGCGCCCGCCGTGCACCATCCGTGCCGTGCAGGCGATCACCCCCTCGCGCGCTGTGCCGAGGTGATTGCTCTTCGTCTCAATCGTGGTGAAACCGGTCGAGCCTGGCGGCCGGTTCGAAAGTGCCCCGTAGCCGCAGAGCGTGTCAGCTAGCCCGATCACCGTCGCCGCGTGCAGATACCCGTTCGGCGCCAATAGTTCCTGCCGCACGGTCAGCCGCCCCGTCGCGACGCCGGGCTCTGAGCTCGTAATCTCCAAACCGATCAGGCCGGGGAAGAACCCCCTTGAGCGTTCGTTCCAGGCCTCGGGGGAATAATCATCGCTCGCAACTGCCATGTTTGCGGCCCTCCAGCCACTAGTCTGTGCCATTACCTTACAGTCTGGTTCCAGTTCCGCGTCGGGTCCTGGGCGGCAGAGCCCGCGCGCGGCGCTCCCTGTGCGATCCCCATTGCCGCGGCGTGCCACCGTTAGATACACTGGAAGAGGCACTATTAGCACTCTTCGCGAGAGAGTGCTAAGATGGTTCCACAGGGTTGATAATGGCATTGTCAGAGCGCCGTCAGCGTATCCTCACCTTTATCATCGATGACTTCGTCGATTCGGCGCAGCCCGTCGGGTCGCAGTCGCTTGTCGAACGTCATGCCCTTGGCCTTTCCAGTGCGACCGTGCGCAACGAAATGGCCGCCCTCGAAGAAGGCGGCTTCATTACCCACCCGCACACTTCGGCTGGCCGCATCCCCAGCCACCCGGGCTATCGTTACTACGTTTCGTCGCTCATGCCCGAACGTAGTCTCACGCAGCCTGAGAAGCTGACCATTCTTCACCAGTTCCACCAAAGCGCCCGCCAGCTCGAAGAGTGGATCGAACTCGCCGCCAGCGTTCTCGCTACCACAAGCGGAAACGCGGGCGTCATCACCCAGCCGCGCATCACCGACGTTCGCCTCAAGCAGATCCAGCTCGTCGAGTTGGCGGAAACCCGTGCCCTCCTCGTCCTCGTGACTAACGACGGTGGCGTGCATCAGCAGACCGTCGAGCTCCCGGCTGCAGGTCCTCAGGATCAGCTGACGCGACTCGCGAACCGGCTAAACGCCACGTTCGGGGGTAAGTCGGTGAGCGAAATCGCGGCGGCCGAAGCTCCCGAACCGCTCGGCGCGAACGAGTCGCTCGTCGTTGCCACCATGACGGCCCTGCTTCTTCGTGAGCAGCAGGCCGCCGTCGAGGCTCCGATCGTGGAAGGCGTACGCGAGATGCTGCGGCAGCCTGAGTTCGGCCAGAGCGATCGGCTGCTCGATACCCTCGAGGCCGTGGATGAACGCCGCCTTCGCACCAACATCCCGTCTGCGGCCGTGGGCGCCGGCGACGTCGCAGTCGTCATTGGCGACGACAACACCGAGGGGCCCTATCAGGATATGAGCTTCGTGCTCGCGCGCTACGGCACATCAGGCGGCGCCGGGGGCCTCCTCGGCGTGCTCGGCCCCACGCGAATGGCCTACGGCGACGCCGTGGCCCACGTGCGCTACGTGAGCGATGTCCTTACCGAACTGATGCGCCGCTTCTACGGAGAAGACTAGGCCGTCTTGTCCAGGGCGATGGCTCCGCGCCTCGCGCCCGTTAGATGAAACCCCTGGAGGTGTCATGCAAACAAACGACGCAGAACGCGCTGACGACGAACCGGCAGTCACGGACCGCCGTGCTGCTTCGCGCATGGGCGACGACCAGCGGTCTTCCCCGGCCGACGCGGCGGCACAGGGAGGAGAGGCGCTCGCCGAGCTGCAGTCCAGGGCTGATGAGTACCACCGTAACTGGCAGCGCAGCGCGGCCGACTTCATCAACTACAAGCGCCGCGTCGAGCAAGAACGTGGCGAAGTCGCACGTCTCGCCAGCGCCGCGCTCATCATCAACCTGCTCCCAATCTACGACGACATGGACCGCGCTGCCCACAATGTCGACGCGAACCTTGCCGGCCTGAACTGGGTGCAGGGCGTCATTGCTATCCAGAAGAAGTTTGGGTCGCTCCTTGAGTCGATGGGCGTAAGCGAAGTACCGGCTGAGGGTCAGTCCTTTGACCCTTCGTTCCACGAAGCCGTCGGCCGCCAGGCCGGCCCTGAAGGCGCAATTCTCCATGTTGTCCAGAAGGGCTACCAACTCGGTGACCGCGTCATCCGGCCCGCCATGGTCATCGTGGGCGATGGCAGTGCCGATCGACAGGAGGCATCCTCATGACCGGCCCTCCCCTCCTCAGCGCCCCGCTGAGTAGTCCATCCCGCCAAACTCAG
>JAFKFP010000159.1:2922-6115 GCA_017308185.1 bacterium
AACAGCCCACATCCCCCCACCACGATCAGGAGTAACAATCACCATGGCAAAGGTCATCGGAATCGACCTCGGTACAACCAACAGCTGCGTTGCTGTCATGGAAGGCGGCGAACCAACCGTCATCCCTAACGCTGAAGGCGGCCGCACCACCCCATCAGTCGTCGCCATCACAAAAGCCGGCGAGCGCCTTGTAGGTCAGGTCGCCAAGCGGCAGGCGGTCACGAACCCCGAAAACACCATCTTCAGCATCAAGCGATTCATGGGCCGCAAGCTCGACGACCCCGAGGTCCAGCGCGACCTCAAGCTCGTGCCCTACAAAGTGGACAAAGCCAGCAATGGCGATGCCAAGGTGAAGATGGGCGACCGTGACTACAGCCCGCCGGAGATCAGCGCCATGATCCTCCAGAAGCTCAAGGCTGACGCAGAGGCCTACCTCGGCGAGTCTGTCCGCGAGGCCGTCATCACGGTCCCCGCCTACTTCAATGATGCCCAGCGCCAGGCCACCAAAGACGCCGGCAAGATCGCCGGCCTCGAGGTCCTCCGCATCATCAATGAGCCCACGGCCGCGTCCCTCGCCTACGGCCTCGACAAGCAGGGCGACGAGATTATCGCCGTTTACGACCTCGGCGGCGGCACCTTCGATATCTCG
Source organism: bacterium (assembly GCA_017308185.1). Lineage (GTDB taxonomy): Bacteria > Chloroflexota > Dehalococcoidia > Tepidiformales > Tepidiformaceae > JAFKFP01. The sequence goes on from JAFKFP010000159.1 coordinate 3,572, forward strand.
ATTCTCGAACTCGGCGAAGGCACCTTCCAGGTCCTGAGCACCAATGGTGACACCCACCTCGGCGGCGATGACTTCGACCAGCGCATCATCGACTGGCTCATCGACGAATTCAAAAAGGCCGAGGGCATCGACCTGCGGAACGACCGCCAGGCCCTCCAGCGCCTCAAGGCCGAAGCCGAAAAGGCCAAGATCGAACTCTCCAGCGCCCAGTCCACCGACATCAACCTCCCCTTCATCACCGCCGATGCCAGCGGCCCCAAGCACCTCAACGTGCCGCTCACCCGCGCGAAGCTCGAACAACTCGTCGGCGACCTGCTGACCGGGACGCTCGACCCTGTCAAGAAGGCCCTCGACGATGCCGGTAAGAAGCCTGCCGATATCCAGGAAGTCGTCCTCGTCGGCGGCCAGACGCGCATGCCCGCGGTCCAGAAGACCGTTGCCGACTTCTTCGGCAAGGAGCCGCACAAAGGGGTCAACCCCGATGAGGTCGTCGCGATCGGTGCGGCCATCCAGGCAGGCGTCCTTAAGGGTGAAGTGAAAGACGTGCTCCTCCTCGATGTCACGCCGCTCACGCTTGGCATCGAGACCCTCGGTGGCGTCGCGACCCCGATCATCCAGCGCAACACCACCATCCCGACGGCCAAGAGCCAGGTGTTCAGTACTGCCGCCGATAACCAGCCCAGCGTCGAAATCGTCGTCCTCCAGGGCGAACGCGCGATGGCGACCGACAACAAGCCGCTTGGCCGCTTCATCCTCGATGGGATCCTGCCCGCGCCCAAAGGCATGCCACAGATCGAGGTCACCTTCGATATCGATGCCAACGGCATCGTGAACGTGTCAGCCAAGGACAAGGGCACCGGCCGCGAGCAGAAGATCACCATCCAGGCATCGAGCGGTCTCTCAAAAGAAGAGATCGACAAGATGCAGCATGACGCCGAACTCCACGCCGACGAAGACCGCAAGAAGCGCGAATCGATCGAGTTGAAGAACATCGCTGACAGCACTGCCTACCAGGCCGAAAAGACCGTCCGCGACAACGCCGACAAGATCGACGAAGCCCTCAAGACCGAGGTCGAAGGCAAAGTCGCCGACGTCCGCTCGGCTATCGAATCCGACGACGGAGACCGCATCCGCGCCAGCCTCGACGCCCTCCAGCAGTCCATGCAGCGCATCGGCGAGGCGGTTTATGGCGCACAGGCGAACGCCGCTGGCGCAACTCCCGGCGCCGATGAACCATCCGGCCCCGCTGATGAGGGCACCGTCGAAGGCGAGTTCCGCGAGGTCTGATCGCCCGATCGGGTAAAGCTCAAAGGGGTTTCATACCGACCCCTTTGAGCCCTAACCACTTCCTTTGCAAGAGTGGATCGAGAGGGCACGTGCGCTGCGTCCCTTGGAGCGCGAAAGGAGACCACAGATGACCAACATTCCCCAACAGTCCGACCAGCACTGTGGCCGGTTCAGCGGCCGCTCCCTTGCTGCCGCAATCATCGGCTCTGCCGTGGTGTCACTCGCCATACAGGGTGGGATCATCCTCGCCTTCGGCTAGGGCGTTGCGCGCCGGTTCAACTCGTTGAAGGGGCCTCACTGATGTGGGGCTTCTTCGTGTTCCCTGCATCTGAAGGCGCGAGAGATGGTTCAGGTAGCCACGGCTCACTCCGGCCGCGCGAGGTTGGGATAGACCACGATCTCCCGCCCATCGAGTCCGTACCGCGACCGGCAGGAGCGGCGGCCGGTATCTATCAGACTTTCCACAAAGTCTGCGCTCCCATGAGCTCTGGACAACACAGAACGCATGTTCTAGAGTACCAGCAACCTGTTGCTGGAGGCTCCGATGCCTGCCACATCCTCACTGCTACCCTTCTACGAGGGCTGGAACTGGCACAACGCCCTCCTGGTGAAAGCCATCGCCCCGCTCACTGCCGACCAGCTCGCGCTCAGGCCTGAACCACTTCCGAACCAGGTCTGGCAGATTGCCGCCCACATCGCCACGAACCGCGTCTTCTGGTTCCACACCGTCCTCGGAGAAGGCGACGCGTCGCTCGAACAGTATGCAGATTGGGAAGATTTCCCGGACTCACCCCGCTCGGCGGACGAACTCGTTCCAGCACTCAACGCCACGTACGGGTTTGTGCGCGAGTGTCTCGACCTTTGGACGCCGGCCATGCTCGATGACCGGTTCGAACGCCGGCGGAGTACTGGCCAGGTGGTGACGCACACACGCCAATGGGTCCTTTGGCACCTGCTCGAACACGACATCCATCATGGCGGCGAAATCTCGCTCACCCTCGGCATGCACGGCCTCGAAGGCCTCGACGTGTAGCATCGGTACGGTCGGGAGGACACACCATGGCTGATATCGGCATACCCACCACTCTCGCGCCCTTCTACGAAGGCTGGGGCAACTTTCAGCGGCTCCTCGTCGAAACCGTCAGACCGCTCACCGATGAACAGCTCATGCTTCGGGCGTCGGAATCTCTGCGGCCCGCATGGGTGCTCGCCGCCCATATCGTTGGCGCCGGCGTTGATGTACTGGCCGGGACCGAT
>JAFKFP010000159.1:6168-10029 GCA_017308185.1 bacterium
GCCCGCATGGGTGCTCGCCGCCCATATCGTTGGCGCGCGCGGCGTCTGGTGGCACGAGGGGCTTGGCGAGCCTGGTCCATGGGACCCTGTGGAGGACCGCTGGGAACGGCCCGGCGCCCCGTTCCGCAATGCGCGCGAACTCGTCAATGGCCTCGAGCAGTCCTGGCGGCTCATTGAGGGTAGCCTTCAACGGTGGACGCCCGGGACCCTCACGGACACCTTTACTCGGGAGCGCTACGGCCAAACCCGAACGTTCACCCGCCAATGGGTCATTTGGCACGTCCTCGAACACGACCTCGTCCACGGCGGCGAACTCTTCCTGACGCTTGGCATGCACGGCATCACCGTCTCCGATATCTAGTCCGGGGCGTGTCGCCACTACGCGGCCTCATGTACCGAATTCTAGTGGGCAAGCCGCATCCGCGTGTTCTTTCACAGTGACTGAGGAATTACTGCCATGGCACTGTAAGATGTTGCAATTTCGTGACAAACACATGTAGAAACGACTCGCACTCGATAATTCATCTTGCGATATCACGCGCTCAATACCATGATGGTGGTTCTTATGAGGGGTATGAGGAGCGCAGTCACGTACCATTGGGACATTGCACGGTTCACGTGATGATCCCGGCGGACTTCGCGCGCGTGCCAGATGGCCGCGCGGCATTATCGATAATGCCATCCGCTGTGTGATCAAATCTCCTTCGACGGACACGTCCACGGTTGTGTTGGCACACAACGGAAGGAGAGATCCATGCCCAACTTGCTGCGAAGACGCTTCGCTGCGATCGTCGCGATCATCGCCATTATTTCACTGCTCGCGGTGGCCTGCGGCGACGATAACAACAGTTCTAACACGACCACGCCCGGCTCCTCCGCCAGTGCCGGAGCCTCAGCACAGCCGTCCGCCTCCGGCACCTCCGGCACCTCCGGCGCCATCGAAGGCAGTAACCTCGGTGATGTCAATGTCATCGGCATCTGGGGCAGCGATGAACTCAACAACTTCGATGCCATGGTCAAGCCATGGGAGGACAAGACCGGCGGCAACATGAAGTTCACAGGCACGCGCGACATCACCGCCCAGTTGAACGTGCGCGTGCAGGGCGGCAACCCGCCTGACGTCGCTATCCCCGCCGAGCTTGGCCTGTTCAAAGAGTATGCCCAGCAGGGCAAGATTATCTCCCTCGACCAGTGCAAGAATGGCCTCGCGGACTATGTGAAGGCGAACTACCCCAAGGCCTTCCTGGACCTCGCCACCGTCAACGGCAAGCTCTACGGCTTCTTCATGAAGGCCGATACCAAGGCCACCATCTGGTACAACCCCAAGTGGTTCAAGGACAACGGCCTCAAGCCGCTCGGCGCGGATTCCAGCTGGGATGACCTCGCCAACCTCGCCAAGGAGATAAAGGCAAAGGGCATCGCACCCTGGTCCATCGGCCTCGAAAGCGGCGAAGCCAGCGGTTGGCCTGGCACCGACTGGATCCAGCAGATCATCCTCAACCAGGAGGGCGTCGATACCTATGACGGCCTCGTCGATGGCAGCGTGAAGTTCACAGACCCCAAGGTGAAGGACGCATGGGAGAAGTTCGGCCAGATGGCACTGACCGACGGCTACACCTCCCAGGGCGGGGCAGCGGGCATCAACGCAACGAACTTCCAGGACTCCGCTTATCCGCCGTTCATGGACCCGCCCAAGGCCGGCATGGTCTTCCTCGGGAGCTTCACTGGGGGCTTCGTTAAAGACCAGTTCCCTGACGCAAAGGCCGGGACGGACTACGACTTTTTCACCTGGCCAGGCGGCAAGGTGAGCGGCTCGGCCAACATCGTCTACGCCTTCAAGGCCAACCCCACCGTCTGTTCGTATCTGAAGTACCTCGCTTCAGCCCAGGCGCAGACTATCTGGGTCAAAAAGGGCGGCTTCACATCGGTCAACAAGCAGGTTTCCACCGATGCCTACCCGAGCGATGTCGCCAAGAAGGTCGCTGAGCAACTTCTGAACGCTCAGACTTTCCGCTTCGACCTCGACGACGCCATCGGCGGCAGCGTCCAGACCGCCTACTTCAAGGCCGTCACGCAGTACATCTCGAACCCCGGCAGCCTGGACTCGCTCCTCTCGGGGCTCGATAGCACACGCGCCGCGGCCGCCACATCGTCGCCCACAGCTGGGGCCGGCGGCTAACGCGCCGGTAGCGCACCAATAGCACGGGGGGCTGGCCAGCCGGCCCCCCGGCCACGGAGGGATAACGATGCTCGGCAGGAGAGCGTGGACACCATGGCTATGGCTTGCCCCGGCGCTCATCCTGCTTGGCGTTTTTCTCGTCTATCCCACGATCGATACCATCATCCGCAGCTTCCAGGACCCCAGTTCCCATCACTTCGTCGGGTTCGATAACTACCGCTTCATCATCGATAACCCGCGTCCCCTCGCGGCGGACACTCACTCCGCGATCCTCAACAACCTGCTCTGGTTGATCCTGTTCCCGCTCCTCACCGTGCCCATCGGCCTCGGTGTTGCAGCCCTCACCGCGCGTGTCCGCTACGAGTCCGCCGCGAAGTCCGCCATCTTCATCCCCATGGCCATCTCGTTCGTGGCCGCGGCCGTCATCTGGCGGTTCATGTTTCAATTCAACCCTTCCACAGGCACTTTCAACGCCGTGACGACCGGCCTTGGCGGGCACCCCACGGCATGGCTCCAGGACACGGGCGGCATCCAGACGTGGTTCACGGAGGCGGGCCCGGACAAGATGCCCAAGCCGTTCCAGATCAACAACTTCTCGCTCGTCATGATCGGCGTTTGGATGTGGGTCGGATTCGCTCTGGTGGTGCTTTCCGCTGCGCTCAAGAGCATCCCCACGGAGGTCCTCGAAGCTGCCCGCGTGGACGGCGCTTCCGAGTGGCAGATCTTCCGCCGCATCATCCTGCCGATGATCTCGCCCACGATCGCTGTTGTCACCACCACCCTCGTCATCCAATCGCTCAAAATCTTCGACCTCATCTGGGTCACCACAGGCGGACGGTTCCAGACCGATGTCATCGCCACGCTCTTCTTCAAGGAAGCATTCGTCATTCGCGATATGGGCGTTGGCTCCGCGTTGGCCGTTGTATTGCTCGTCGCTGTCGTGCCCGTGATGGTCATCAGCCTGCGGCGCTTCCAGTTCCAGGAGGAGACCCGCTGATGGCTGCAATCGCCGCCCGCAGAGACCGTCCACCAACCAACACGCGCATCAGTCGCATGGTGACGCGCTTCGCCACTCGACTGCCGCTCCACCTCACCATCCTGCTCATAGTTATCCTCTGGAGCATCCCCACGCTTGCGCTGCTCGTGAGTTCCTTCCGGGAACCGACGGCCATTAGCGCCACCGGCTGGTGGCACGCGATCACGGCACCCGCGAACTTCACCTGGGACAACTACGACCGAGTCCTCAACCAGCGTGGGATGGGCCGTGCCTTCATCAACAGCTTCATCATCTCCGTGCCCGCCACGCTACTTGTCTTGCTGGTGGCGTCCATGGCCGCCTACGCGTTCGCCTGGATGTCGTTCCCATTCAGGAACAGCCTCTTCCTTGTGATGGTTGCCCTCCTCGTGGTGCCGGTCCAAATCACGCTCATCCCCATCTTGCGCCTGTACGCGGACCATCTGACCGTGCATATCACCGTCCCGCTCATCGGAGGCAACCTCTTCGGCGTCAGCAGCTTTCCCGGGCTCTGGCTCGCCCACACAGCCTTCGGGTTACCGTTCGCAGTCTACTTACTCCGAAATTTCTTCGGCTCGCTCCCCCGTGAGCTCATCGAGTCCGCCCAGCTCGACGGCGCTTCCGATGCCAAGATCTTCTTCCGCATCATCCTGCCGCTCTCCACACC
>JAFKFP010000160.1 GCA_017308185.1 bacterium
TCGGCCATGCCGGGCGCAAGGCCAGCGCCAACCTGCCCTGGGAGGGCGACGACCATATCCCGGCCAATGACGAGCGCGGCTGGGAAACGATCGCGCCTTCTGCGGTCGCGCAGGGCGGCGGGCTTCCGCGCGTGCCGCGCGCGATGACCCTGGCCGATATCGAGCGCGTGCGCGGCGATTTCGTCGCGGCGGCCGAGCGTGCCCGCGACATCGACATCCAGTGGCTGAAGCTGCACTTCGCCCATGGCTATCTCGCGCAAAGCTTCCTGTCGCGGCATGCCAACAGGCGCGAGGACGCCTATGGCGGCAGCTTCGAGAACCGCAGCCGCTTCCTGATCGAGACGCTGGCGGCCGTGCGCAAGGTCTGGCCGGCGAACCGGCCGCTCTCCGCCCGGCTCGGCGTGATCGAGTATGACGGGCGCGACGAGGAAACACTGGCCGAGGCGATCGAACTGGTGACGCTGGAGAAGAGCGTCACCGAACTGCGCGGCGAGATCGAAACGTCGGAATGCGGTGCGGCGATCGTCGATATGGATGTGGCGAGCCTGGAACAGATCGAATCGCTCCAGCGCGTGGTGCGCAGGCTCGAGGGCAGAGCGCCGGTCGTAGTGGTGACGCAGGAATTCAACGCGGCGGTGGTTCGTATCCTCGTCCAGCTCCAGGTCGCGGATTTCCTCGTCAAGCCGATCACCACGGCCGATCTCGTCCGCTCCTGCATCCGGGCACTGCAGGGACCGGGGCGGCAGGACAACGCAGAATCGCAGGTCTACACCTTCATGCCGGCCGCCGGCGGCGTCGGTACCACGACACTCGCCGTGCAGACGGCTTTCCAGCTTCATCGCTCGGTCACCCGCGCGGCATCCACCTGCGTGGTCGATCTCAATTTCCAGCAGGGGGCCTGCGCCGAGTACCTCGACCTCGAGCCGCGCTTCGATATCAACGAGATCGAGAACCAGCCGGAGCGGCTCGACCGCCAGTTGCTCGACGTGATGCTGTCGCGGCATGAAAGCGGGCTGTGCGTGCTTGCTGCGCCGACCGATCCCGCCGACATGCGGTCCTTCAACACCGACGTCGTCGTGCGCATGCTCGATCTTGTCTCGGCCTATTTCGACAATGTCGTCATCGACATGCCGCGTACCTGGTTTCCGTGGACGGAAACGGTGCTGCTCGGCTCCAACAGGCTCTATATCGTCTCCGAGATGACGGTGCCATGCCTGCGCCATACGCAGCGCCTCATCAAGGCGATCGAGGACAGGACCGCGCGCGAGGTGAAGCCCGCCGTTATCGTCAACCGCTTCGAGTAGAAGAAGGCGGGCGGCGGTATCCGGCAGGCCGATGTCGAGGAAATCCTCGGCGACCATTTCGTCGGCGGTATTTCCAACAATTACCGGCTGGTGCGCGAGGCTGTCGATCGCGGTGTGCCGCTGCACGAGATCGACCCGGACGCGAATGTCGTGCAGGATCTGAAGCGCATCATCCTGCCGGAAGAAGCGGAGGTGGCGGTGAAGAAGCGTTCGTTCTTCTCCTTGCCCCTCAGCCTCGGGAAAAAGGCGGGATAGGGCAGATGGCGAGCCGCTTTTCCACGCTGAGGGACCGCCCGAATGACATGCGCCCCGCCGATCAGCCGGCCGCTGACCGCGTCGCCGCCGTTGTGATCCCCTCTACGCGCAAAGTCATCAAGGCGGTGACGGCCGGGCCAAGCGCCGGCCAGGCCAAGGCCTCCAACCGTGCGCTCGATGCGCGCGACCGCATCCACCGCATGCTTCTCGAGGAAATCAACCTCGTGGCGCTGGAGAAGCTGCCTCGCGCCGAGATGGAACGCCAGATCCATGAGTTCGTCTCGGAAAAGACGCGCAGCGAACGTCTCGCGCTCAACGTCGCCGAACTGGACGCTCTGGTGGACGACATCGTCGACGAGATGGTGGGCCTCGGTCCGCTCGAGCCGTTGATGAAAGACCCGACGATCAACGACATATTGATCAACGGCCACGAGAACTGCTTCGTCGAGCGGCGCGGCAAGCTGGAAAAGGTCCATGTCCCGTTCAAGGACGAGGAGCATCTGCTCAGGATAGTCAACAAGATCGTCGCGGCGGTCGGGCGGCGGGTCGATGAATCCCAGCCCATGGTCGATGCCCGCATGCTGGACGGCTCGCGTTTCAATGCCGCCATCCGCCCGGTCGGCGTCGATGGGCCGCTGGTCTCGATCCGCAAATTCTCCAAATACAAGCTCGGCCTGCACAAGCTGATCGAGTTCGGCGCCATCACCCAGAACATGGCGGAGGTTCTGGCTGCCGCCGTCCACGCTCGCAAGACCACGATCATCTCCGGCGGTACGGGTACCGGCAAGACAACCATGCTGAACGCACTCTCCGCTTTCATCCCGGAAGACGAGCGCCTGATCACCATCGAGGATGCCGCCGAGCTTCAATTGCAGCAGCCTCATGTTGCGCGCATGGAGACGCGTCCCGCCAATGTCGAGGGTCATGGCGAGATCAGGCAGCGCGACCTCGTCAAGAACGCGCTTCGCATGCGCCCGGATCGCGTGATCCTCGGCGAGTGCCGTGGCGAAGAAGCCTTCGACATGCTGCAGGCCATGAATACCGGCCATGAGGGCTCAATGGCCACTATCCATGCCAATACGCCGCGCGACGCCATCTCCCGCCTGGAACAGATGCTCGGCATGACCGGCATGCCGATGACGGTGCAGTCGATCCGCAGCCAGATTTCGAGCGCCATCGACATCATCGTTCAATTGACCCGCCTTGCGGACGGCAAGCGCAAGGTGACGAGCGTGGCGGAAGTGACCGGCATGGAGGGTGATGTCATCCAGATGCAGGAAATCTTCCGCTTCGTCCGTACCGGAATGGAGGCGGACGGCACGATCAATGGGCATTTCGAGGCGACGGGCATCCGCCCGCGTTTCCTCGAGGATTTGCGTGCCATGGGGATCGAATTCCCCGGCAAGTATTTCGAGCCCGGTATCGCGCAGGAGTAGGCCGGGTGAACTCTCTCTACTTCATCTATGCCTCGGCGGCCGTCGCCGGCATCATGATCGCAGAGGCGATCTATCTCCTCTATGCCGGCCGCAGCGACAGGCGCGCGGCCATCAACCGGCGCATGAAGCTTCAGGAAAGGAAGCTCAGCCAGGAACAGGTGCTGATCCAGTTGCGCAAGGAGAGGGGCGTCGACGGCCGCAGCTCGCTGTTTTCGCTGGCAGGCCTGCGCCGGCTGCGCATGCAATCGGGCTTGACGAAACCGTTGCCGCAATTTCTGGGTATCACCTCGGGCGTGGCGCTCGGTATCGCCCTTTTCCTTTTGTGGTTCGGCATCTCTGTCAGAATCGCCGCCTTATCCGTGCCTGTTCTGTCCATGGTTCTCCCGATCATGGCGCTCAAATTCCTGCGCAAGCGGCGGCACAAGCATTTCGGCCTGCAATTGCCGGAGGCGCTAGAGCTGATCACGCGAAGCCTGAAGGCCGGCCATCCCGTGCGGGCGTTCGACGTGGTGCCAGCCGCGCTCGAAGCCGCGGTCGCGGCAGGGGCGGTCAAGGCGTCGAGCCCGGCCGATGCGGCCAAGGGCTGCGACATCGCCATCTCGATGCTGCCGGACACGCCGCAGGTCGAGGAGGTGATCTATGGCGAGGGCGGGCTGCTGAACGCGCCGCCGGCCGGCAAGCTGATCGTCGACATGAGCACGATCTCGCCGGTCGCGGTCAGGCGCATGCATGGCGACCTCGCCAGGCTCGGCGTCGCCTTCATTGATGCCCCGGTCTCCGGCGGGCCGGTCGGCGCCAGGAACGCGGCGCTGTCGATCATGGCCGGCGGCGACAAGCAAGCCTTCGCCCGCGCCGAGCCG
>JAFKFP010000045.1 GCA_017308185.1 bacterium
GGTGCGTGCAGGATCTTGCGTGTCTCGTTGGCCATCTTGATCTCTTCCTTCGTGTACCCGTCTTCCGCGAAGAGATCGACCTGTGGCACGGCGTTGAACGCGATCTCGCGCTTCTGCGTGCCCGAAGGCTCGTGTCGCCCTTCGAGCGCGGCCCGCGCTTCCGAGGCCAGTCCATCCACTGCGGCGCCGCCCGCACCGGCCACCGCCTGGTACGTGCTCACTATCACGCGCTTCAGCGGCGTGACACGGTGGATCGGGTTGAGCGCGAGTACCATCGGCGTAGTCGTGCAATTCGGCTGGCTCACGATGCCGTGGTGCCACTCGAGGTCGTCTGCGTTGATCTCCGGGATCACCAGCGGCACTTGGGGGTCCAGGCGATAGGCGCTCGAATCGTCCACTACGAGGCTGCCGTTCGCCTGCGCAATCGGTGCATACCGGCGTGAAGCATCGCCCGACGCCGAGAGAAACACCACATGATCATCTGGCGTGAACGAGGCGTCGGAAGTCTCTTCGACAGTTATCGTTGTCCCGCGGAAACTCACAGTCTTGCCCGCTGAGCGCTTCGTCGCGAGGAGCCGCAGCCGGCCAACCGGCGCCTCCCGGCTTTCGAGCAGCTTGAGGAATTCGCGGCCGACAAGGCCGGCCCCTCCGACGACGGTGATGTTGTATGCGTCCACGAACAAAAGGGTAGCAGGGAACGCCGAATGGGGAACGAGTGGGCCAGTGAGCAGTTCGTCCAGCCCACAAGCTGCGCCACACACAAATCTCGGAAGCGTGAGGGCCGGGCCAACATCGCATTGGCCCGGCCCGGAACTCCGCTACGCGTGGTGCCGCGAAGACACTAGCTGGCCAAGGCTGTGAGGAAGAAGTAAGCCGTGCCCGTGCTGAATGTCGTGATGTCGTTCGCACCAGGTGTGCCGCCGCTATTCGCGAACCAGCCCTGCCATGCCTGGGCCCCCGAATCGAAGGTCCAGATGGCTGTCACACCGTCCAGCCCGCAGTCGGTCACGGCTGCTGCTATCGGCGCGCCGTCACTCCCAGCCCACGTCGTAAGCGTCGCTCCTCCGCTCAGCTCAATTGGCGGCAAAGGGCACTCGGACACCGGCGTCGGTGTCGCGGTGGTGGTGCTGGTCGGCGTGGATGTGGGCGTGCTCGTGGTGGTTGGCGATGGCGTCGATGTCGCCGGCGGTGTCGGCAGCGTGACCACGACGGGTGCGAACGCCATGAACGCATTCGGCACGACCACGCCCCCGCTGGGCGTGATGATGGCCACATTCACAGATCCGATGCCCGCTGCCTCCGGCACTCGCGCCACGATGGTCGAGTCACTCGTCACCATGAATGGCGTGGGCTGGCCGTTCATCAGGACCGACGTCGTGCCAGTGAACCCGCCACTCGCGGATGTCAGAGTGACGGAGTGACCCCACAACTGCGTTGCAGGCGCCGCAGTGACAGGCCCGATGTTCGACGGGAAGTCGATCCCGAGGACGCTGTCGACACTGCAGTCCTCACCGTTTCCGGAGGTGGCCACAAGCGTGTAAGTGCCTGTCGATGGGATTGTGTAGCTCAGAGGAGTCCACGGCGTGTTCGTCTCGCCGCCCACGCTGATCGCGTCTTTGTCAAACAGCGTGGCTACCACCGTGTTGCCCTGCATCACCTCGACGCGCCCGTAGTCGTCATACTCGAATTCGTCGCCGGCGGCCTCATTCACCGAAAAGAATGCGTTGCCGGAGAGCACCTGGCCGGCCTCGGCTGTGAACTGTTGCGAAAGCGTGGAATCGGGGCATGCGCCACGAAGGATGGCAAAGTAGTTGCCGTCTGGCGCGGTGAACGTTTCGGTATTGCCTTCATACGATTGAACAACTTCGACCGAATCGGTGTCGCAGTCTGAAGTGCATTCCACCTGGACCTGCCATCCGCTCGTATCGCCCGATTCGAAGCCGCCATTAACCAGCGCTACCTCGTTCGCATCTGCCGAAGCTATCGCGGCCGCACCGATCAACGATGCGAGCAACCCAACCGCGAGCACCGGCGCGAAGATCCATCGGCCGCGCTTCACACGCGGGAAGCTGAAATGTTCGTTCACAGGATCACCTCCGGCAGATAACGCCACACGCACAATACGCGAATGCCGTAATGCGTGCACCTCGCGCCACAATACCGACGCGCCGCTCCTCCGCTGATCGCTCTCCGCAAACTCCGCGGCTCGATTTCCAGCAAGCAGTAACTTCTCCGCAAATACCGCCCTCCCCCGTATCCTTCCCGCCCCCGCGGCCGCTCTAACGACGGCACACTCGCCACAGGAGTTGCTTGTGACTGTTGTCCCTGGCGCGTATGGGCCAGTCCCGCGCGAGCGCATGCCGGTTGAAGTGGCGCCGCAATATGCTCGCGTCGAAGACCTGAAGCGGCACGACGCCGCGGCGTGGACGGCCCTTTTCGAGGAGGCCTATCCACTTGTGTTCAGGGCGGCGTTGACACAGATGGGAGAGCGCGCCGCTGCCGAAGACGTCGCCGCCCAGGTCTTTCTCGATGCGATCGCCGGCATTGGCAGATACCGCGACCGCGGCCATCCCGTCACAGCCTGGTTGCTCAAGATCACGCGCAACCGTTGCGTGGACCGCTTTCGAGCGCAGCGCCGGGAAGCACCAATCATCACCGAACCCACCGTTGCCGGGCCCGAATCACATCTCGCGGGTGCATTCACCCTGCTTGCGCAACTCACGTCCGAACAACGGGTGGTGGTCCATCTGCGTTTCGTCGAGGGGATGCCGATCGAGGAAGTGGCCCGCCTTACGCGGCGGAGCCCCGGCGCCGTGAAAGCCCTGCAACACCGTGCGCTCGCTCGTTTGCGCACTATTTTCGAGGAGGAAGAGGAACGATGAGGAACCCATTCCGTGAGGAGAAGCCCCTCGAGGGCATGGAGGAGCGTCTCGAACTCGCGCTTAGCGCGATCTCCGATGAGATTCCTGGCGATGACGCCCACATAAGCGCGCGTGCACAGCTGTTGGATCGGCTCAAGCCCCGTCAACGCATCGCCTGGACGCCGCAGCGCACAAAGCTCGCAGCAACGGCTGCCGCAGTGCTCGCCCCGATGGCCCTGATTGGAGCAGCTGCGGCACTCAACGGGTCGTCTGGTGGCGGCGGCAACCTCGGCATCTTCGCTGCGGCGGATACGGCTTCCCCGAGCACAACATCCACGACGACGCCAGGCACAACACCGTCTGAAACCCCGAGTGCCACTTCCTCGGCGACCGGCACCACCACGGCGACTTCGACGCCCACGAATACCGTCACCACAACCCCGAGCAGCACGCCGACCGCTGGCGCCACCGAGACCGCATCCAACGCTGCCCACACCAACGGTCACGGTTGCGATGACACGCCGCCAGAACGGCCTCCACGGGGCCAACGCGACACCCTCGCCGTCGGCGACACCGACAGGCAGCGAGACGCCAACGAACACGACCGATGAATCGCCCACAGCGACGCCCACGCTGAGTGCTACCGCTGGCGCGTCGCTCAATGCCGGGCCGTTGGGCGTTGGAGCGTCTGTTGGGGGTCATGGCAACGGAGGGCTCCACGCCAATGCTCATGCGCAGGGGGTATTCGGTGGAGGCGCGCCGGGCAACTCCGGCAACGCCCCTGGCCACAATCGCTGATACAGGGTTGCGTCCCCAGCCGAGAAGCCCGTGGCCCCGCCGCGGGCTTCTCGGTGTCTGCTTCGGGCAGGGTTCGACAACCCCGCGGGGTGCGGCGCAGAATCGTCCCCACAATAGTGGGAGCAACGTCATGGCGAACCTTGATCTGCGCGCGACCGTCGCCGACGTGAGCGCCCAACTCGAACGCGATGGCTACGTCATCGTCGAACGCGTCCTCACCGCCGACGAAGTCGCCGAGAAAAAGGCTGACCTTCATCGCATCCTCGAAGCCACGAAGACTGGCCGCAACGACTTCGAAGGCTTCGCCACCCAGCGCATCTACGCCCTCTACGCCAAAACGCGCGCCTTCGATGCCCCGGCCACCCACCCGCTCGTGCTCGGCGTGCTCGATAACGCGCTCGGGAGCTATCAGCTCAGCGCACCGCAGGCGATCCAGATTGGCCCTGGCGAGACCGCCCAGAATCTCCACCGTGACGATGGCGTCTATCCTGTCGCGCGGCCACGCCCCGAACTCGTGGTGAACACCATGTGGGCCCTCGACGATTTCACGGAACCGAACGGCGCCACGCACGTCATCCCCGGAAGCCACAAGTGGGTCGATCGCACGCCCGCCCCGGGCGATGACGTCGTCCAGGCCGTCATGCCCGCCGGCTCGCTCATGTTCTTTGTGGGCAGCGTCTTCCATGGCGGGGGCGCGAACACGACCAACCGCCCGCGCCTCGGCGTGATCCTCGAATACGTTGCGAGTTGGCTGCGCCAGCAGGAGAACCAGTACCTCGCCGTCCCACCCGAGATCGTGCTCTCACTCCCGCCGCGGCTCCAGGAACTACTCGGCTACAACATCCACGGCAACCTGATCGGCAATGTAGACGGCCGCCATCCGATCAAGGCGATTACACGGTAGGGCGCGTTGGCGATTGGGCGACTCGGTCAGTAGCAGCGCAGTCAGTAGCGCGCCGCGTCAGCAAGCGCCTCGGGCCTCACCTGCAACCCATCATCCACGGCGTGCCACGTAGATCAGCTCCGGCGTACCCGGGCCGACAGGCCGCCGATCCCAGTCACCGTAAAGACGTTCGATGGCGAAGCCTGCATCCGCGAGCGAAGCCATCAGCTGTCCTTCGCTCGGGAAGCGGAGGCGGTTGTGCGAAACGAGTTCCTCGCCGGTCTTCGCAAGCACGTAGTGGATTTCATACGAAACGCCCCCGCCGGGTACGACCACTAGGCGGTCGAACCACGCCTCAAACGGGCCGATCTGCGGATGTTCGAACCGCTGCCGCGAAGTGTCCGGCATCCATTTCTCCCAGCCACGGGCACGCGGGTCGCGACATTCGAAAGCGACGTGGCCACCCGGGCGTAACAGGCGATGTGCAGAATCCAGCGTCGCCGCCCATGCTTCATCCGTCGGGATTACCTGTGCGACGTGCCCGGTCATGATCGCGAGGTCCGCCACAGACGAGCCAGCGACACGCGAGGCGTCGCCTTTGACCCACCGGACCAGTTCGCCGCCGGGTCGGTTGCGCGCGATCTCGAGCATCGCCGCCGACGGGTCAACGCCGGTGACTCCGTAGCCGAGTCCTGCGAGTTCGCAGGCAAACGTGCCGGTGCCGCAGCCGATATCGACAATCGTCCGGGCCTCCAGCTCAGCCGCCAGCGCGAGATAGAAGTCGAAGTCGTCCCGGCTGGCACAGACCGTGTCGTAGAGCGCGACGATCCGCGGGTCGGTGAACTCCTCGAACGCAGCGTTGATACGGCGAGTAGGCGCATCAGCAGCAAACTCAACTCGGCTCTCGGAACGCGGCACTAGGTTCTCGTCCTAGATGCTCCCGCTGAACGTGTCGCACGACCCCATATCCCCGGACTGGTACCCCGTCGTGAACCATTTCTGCCGCTGCGCCGATGAGCCATGCGTCCAACTCTCCGGCGTCACCTTCCCCTGGAACTCCTTCTGAATCCGGTCGTCGCCGACGGCCGCAGCAGCGTCCAATGCATCCGCGATGTCGGCATTTGTCAGGTTCGTGATGATCCCCGTCGAAGTCGCGTTGTGCGCCCAGACGCCCGCGTAGCAATCGGCCTGCAACTCGCTCCGTACCGATTTGCTCTCCGGCCCCTCGCGGTCCCCACCGATCTGATCGAGGATCCCCTGCAGGTCCTGGATATGGTGCCCATACTCATGTGCCAGCACATACGCCTGTGCGAATGGTCCGCCCTGCGCCCCGAACTTGCTCCGCAGCTCATCGAAAAACCCCAGGTCGATGTACACGAGCTTATCGCCGGGGCAATAGAACGGCCCAACATCCGCGGTGGCTGGACCGCATGCCGTCTGGATCTGCCCCGTGAAGAAGGTCGTCTTCGCAGGTACGTATTGCGCCCCGCGGCTGGCGAACTCCTGCGTCCAGTACGCCTGGATGCTATTCACGTATGCCACGATGCGGCAATCCTCGCGGTTCTGCGCATCGGCGCCCGTCCTGCAGTCCTGTGATAGGCTGCTGTTGCTTGAACTCCCGCCGCCAAGCGACTGGTCATCAAGGTTGCTCAGACCCGCTCCCAATCCGCCGCCTCCGCCAACAACCTGCGTGAGGACGAGGACGATGATTGTGATGATGATGCCGGTCGCACCACCGCCCACGGCGATGCCTCGCCCGGGGCTTATCCCGCCCAGCCGTCCGCCCGCCCCCCGCATGTCGTTGATCTGTGAAGTATCCAGTTTTGCGTCGTCATCGATATCGACCATCGCGAAACCTCCATAAGCGCGGCCGCGCGGCGCGGGCATCTTCCATCCCTCATCGTACAGGACGGGCCGGCTGTGAAACGGTTGGCCGCTTACACTGAGCCGCATGGAAGCTGCCGGGAACGTCGAAGGCCTATTCGTCGCCAGTGCCGCTGGCGAGCCGATGCGGGCCTGCGCATCGGTGCAACTCGTCCCCGGTGTGGGGATACCCAACGACCGCTACGCCGCAGGCCAGGGCCACTGGAGCGATCCCCGTTGGCCCGATCAGCAGGTCACACTCGTCGAAGCCGAACTCTGCGAGTCGCTTTGGCTTCCGCTGGATGCCCTCCGTCGCAACATTGTGACGCGCGGAGCCGTGCTCGAATTGCTCATCGGTGTCCAATTCCGCATCGGTTCAGCCCTCCTTCGCGGCGTACGCCCGTGCGACCCCTGCCGATACATTGAGACGCTAACCCGCGACGGACTGTTTCTGGACCTCGCAGGCCGTGGCGGGTTGCGCGCCGCGGTCATCGCGCCGGGCGACGTCGCCCTTGGCGATGCAATCCACATCTCTCCCGTTGCAACACAGCCCTGACCGGCCGATAATCGCACACATGTTCGTATTCGGCTCTAACCATGGCCGTTGACCTCCGGGAAAAGCTGCGCGCCGCGCTCCACCAACCGCTGCGCGATGGAGGGCCTGCGCCTCGCGTCGAAAGCGTCACCGAACTCGATGACCTCTCCGGCGTCGGCGGCCACTGGTTGCAGTCACCCTACGGACCCGGCTACATCGTCGAGAGCACCTACGAAGGCG
>JAFKFP010000046.1 GCA_017308185.1 bacterium
TCGACAACGGCGAGCGCTTCGTCACCTACGCCATCGAGGGAGAAGCCGGCTCCGGCGCGATGCAGGTGAACGGCGCCGCCGCCCACCTGGTCGAGCCCGGCCACAAGATCATCGTCGCCTCTTTCGGCACCTACGACGAGGCCGACCTGGAGCGCTACGCCCCGGTCGTCGTCCACGTCGACGACGCCAACCAACCAATCGCAATCGACGACCGTCCGGAGGTGTTGGTCGCATGAGCTCTGGAGTCCGTTCCCACACCGTCCCGCAGGCTGACCGCGTCGCGATGACGCTGCCCCGTCTCCAAGAGATGAAGGAGAACGGCGAACCGATCGTGATGGTCACCGCCTACGACTTCCCCTCGGCCACCGTCGCCGAGGCGGCGGGCGTCGACCTGGTCCTGGTCGGCGACTCGGCCGCCAACGTGGTGCTCGGCTACGACCGCACCGACCTCGTCTCGATGGAGGAGATGATCGTGCTCGGCCGAGCGGTGCGCCGCGGCCTGAAGACGGCGCTGATGATCGGCGACATGCCGATGGGCAGCTACGAGGCTTCCGACGAGCTGGCGATCACCAACGCCCAGCGGCTGATCAAGGAGACCGGCTGCCAGGCGGTGAAGCTGGAGGCGGGCGGCGTCTCGGTGCAGCGCGCCAAGGCGATCGTCGCCGCGGGCATCCCGGTGATGGGCCACCTCGGCCTCACTCCGCAGACCGCCACCGCGCTGGGTGGGTACAAAGCCCAGGGCAAGTCGGCGAAGGCGGCGATCCAGATGTCCGAGGACGCCCGGGCGCTGCAGGACGCGGGCTGCTTCGCGGTCGTCTTCGAGGCGGTGCCCGCGGAGATCGCGGCGACGATCGCGGCGCGCCTCGACATCATCACGATCGGGATCGGCGCCGGCGCGGCGACCTCCGGCCAGGTGCTCGTCTTCCACGATCTGCTCGGCATCACCACCGGCCACATGGCGAAATTCGTGAAGCGCTACGCCGACGTGCACGAGGAGATGGTCGCGGCGGTCGGGCGCTACGCCGCCGAGGTCCGCGGCGGGTCGTTCCCCGGCCCCGAGCATGCCTACGCGATCGACGAGGAGGAGTTGGCGGAGTTCCGGAGCCACGTCGAGGTCGAGGAGGACGCCTTCGCCTCGGCGAAGTCGTGGGAGTGGGAGCCGCTCGCCTAGAGCTATGAGGCGTAGAAGCTGCCGTCGAAGGCGCCCGCGGCATCGGGGCGCATCGCCGGTGGCAGCGTCTTCGTGCACTTGCCGGGGGCCTCGCAGACGCCCGCGGCGATCATGGGCCCGGTCAGCGCGACCCTGCCGAAGACCGGTAGTTCGACCGCGAGGTCACCGGTCCAGCGCGAGGCTGCCGGGTTGCCCAGCTTGAAGGTGGCGGTGCCGCTAAACGGGGCGGGCGGGGCGACCGTGACTTCGGCGGCGGGCCGCAGCGGGTTCGAGACCTGGAAGGTCGCCGCCTTGCCACCCAGGACGACGATGTCGGAGCTGATCTCGACCCCCTGTGAGGTGCGGCTCACCCCGCCGATGAAGGACATCGACGGCGGCACGTCCTCGCCCGCCGTCGTTTCTTCGTAGCGCGACGCCTGGAACCTCGGATCGCCGTCCGGTTTGCCGGCGATCAGCTGCAGTTCGTGTGCTTCTTCTTCGCTTTCTCCGTAGATGCTCGTGTCGTCGCCCGGCTTGCCCTTGTCCGGCCCGCGACAGACCTGCGGCGCCGAGCGGATCACCGTGCCCGCAGCCCTGGTCCGCTGCACGGCGGTGAAGCCACCGGCACCATCGAAGTCGAACGTGCCGACGAAGAATCCGGCTTCCACCGTGCTCGGATCCCCATGGCAGGGAACGCTCACCGCTTCGTGCTTCACCGACTTGGTCACGAACGTCCCTTCGAACGAGCCTTCGTCGCCGATCTTCAGCGCCAGCGTGTCGGGTTCCGCGTGCGGGTGCTTGCGGATCGAGTAGGTGACGAACTTCAGCACCGGATGAGAGCGGTAGTTGACCGCGGAGAGGAAGGCGATGCCGTGGTCTTCGACCGCGAGGTTCAGCTTGTAGCCATGGGTCCCCTTCAGTTCCACCGACTGCAGAGTGGAGGCAGGGACCTTGTAGGTGCGGGCTTTGGCGCCCGCCGCGCCGGGCAGCACGAGGCCGACAAACATCGCGGTGGCCACGAGGGTCGCGGCGATCGCCCGCGATCGGACGCCCATCGCTATTCGCCCGCCTTGCAATCCTGGAGCTCGCACATCCAGGCGTGCGTGCCGGGGCCGGTCAGGCGGAGATCGCCGACGGCCGGGAGTTCGACCCGCAGGTCCCCGGTCCAGCTGACCTGGTGCGCGGATTCACGGCTGAACGTGGCGCTGCCGGAGAACGGCGGTGGCGGTTCGATCACCGCTCCGGCGGTCGGGTGCTGGGGATCGGTCACCTTGAAATTCGACCCGGGCTCAAGAAGATCGGTGGCGGTGCTGAGCTCCTTGATCTTGCCCCGATGGATCCGCGCTCCGACGACGAAGCTGCTCATCGAGAAGCTCTTCTTCGTGTTCTTCTTCTCCTGAATGGCGAGGCGGACCGCGATGAACCCCGCTTTCCGCCCCGTGCGGACACCGAGCGCGATCTCTTGGAAGGTGCCTCCTCCGCCGGCAAGTTCTTCCTTGGCCCGTTTGGCCGCGGCCTTCTGGCGCCGTTCCTTCTTCGCCTGTGATGCAGGGGTGTGACAGATGCGCGGCGGAATCTTGGTGACCAAACCGGTCGCGCCCGCGGCGTGGACGCGGGTGAAGCCGCGCTCGCCACGGAACGCGATCCGGCCGACGAAGCGACCCTGTTCGATGATCGTCTTGTCCCCGCGGCAGTGGTCGGGGAGGTACTTTGCCTCCTTCACCGACTTGGGGACGAAGCGCACGTCGATCCGTCCGAGCCTGCCGAGCCGCGCGACGATCTCATCGGAGCCGGGCGCTTGTGGCGCGAGCAGTTCGTAGCGGGCCTGACTCGAAGAGAAGAGGGAGCCCTTCGAGGCCGAGAGCGTCAGCCGTCGCCGATTCCTGACCTTCACCGAGACCGAGAACCCGTTCGTGCCTTCGAGGGTGAATTGCTGTTCGACCGACGGTGGGGTGCGCCGGGCTCGAGCTTGCGCCGACGCGGCGATGGCCGGCGCCGCGCCCAGCGACAGGAGTGCGACGGCAATCGCTGCCGCCGACAACGGCAGGAGTGCCTTTGCCTTCACAAAGGCAGATTATTTGTTACTTCGCCGGCTGGCTTCGCGGCACCTGAGAGGCGGCGTGGGCGGGGGAGAGGCCGGCGACCTTGATCGCCGACGGTTCGAAGAGGCGGAAGCGCAGAGGGACGCTGACTCCCTCGCTCTCCTTGCAGCGCGGGCAGTCGCTGGAGGCGGCCGCGACGGTGGCGTTGAACCTGGTTTCGCATCGCTCGCAGAAAAACACGGGACGTCCTTTGTTGGCTGACGAGACTGTCCGGGTCGTGGAACGAGCGTAGTCCCCCTTGGCCGGTGTGTCCAAACCTTATGCGTGGAACCGCTGTCGCAAATAGGGGAAATCGCGCGGTAAGTGAGGCGCGCCGATCCCGAGGATGGGTCCGGGACCGGCACGCCCGGCGATCAGGATGCCTTGGAAATCGAGACCGCAGGCACGGTGCTGCTCAGATCTGAGATCTGCATGTGCTTTACCCCCTCCCTGGTTTACGAACTCACGTGTGCATGGCCCCCGACCCGGGAGAGGGGCGAGCGGATTCCATTGGTGGAGCAGATTGCGGCATAAAGTCGCTCCATCGGTCGGAATGGCTATTACGATCTAGTGAGTTCCACCAATCTG
>JAFKFP010000047.1 GCA_017308185.1 bacterium
CGCGCGCTGCGCTCGACGCTGACGCTCGGCGCCGACAGCCCCGAAGCGATGGCGGCCGCAACCGCGGCGGGGCGTGCGTAGCGAGCGATGCGCCGCCACGGAGGTGCGCGGGTGATGCCAGAATCGCGGAGAACGGCAGCCTTCAGTGCCGGAGGCGGCGAGTACTGCGGAGCGGTGAGGGCCAACTGCCCGGTTAGTTCCATCGCCGAATCGATGAGGGCCTGGCACGCCGGACAGCCCGCGGCATGCATGGCGATGCGCGCGTTGTCGTCCGCATCGAGCACGCCGAGGGCGTATTCGTCCGCCTCGTCCTGGGTGATGTGGAGGGAGGTGGGGGCAGAAGGCATCACGCACCCTCCGATTCCGCGAGCAGGCGCCGTAACTTCTGCATCGCGAGGCGGATGCGCGTCTTGACGGTGCCGAGCGGTTCGTCGAGCCGGAGCGCGATTTCCTGCTGTGTGAGGCCGCCGAAGTACGCGAGTTCGAGTGCGTCGCGCTGTTCGGGGGGCAGGTTCGCGAGTGCCGCGCGTACGCGGCCGCGTTCTTCGGCGAGGTGCGCGGCCCCGAGCGGGTCTGCGGCGGCGGCATCGGGTACCGCTGCAAGAACTTCATCGGCGCCGGGGCTCTCGCGTCGCTGCCGCCGTTGACGGGCCCGCAACTCATCGACCGCGCGGTTGCGGGCGACGCTCATGAGCCACGAGAGGAAGCGCCCACGGGAGGCTACAAAGGCCTCGGGCTTGCGCCAGAGGCGGACGAACACCTCCTGCGTGGCGTCCTGCGCCAGTTGCGGGTCGGCGAGGACACGAAGGCAGGTCGAGTAGACGAGCGTGACATAGCGGTCATAGAGCAATGAGAACGCAGCTTCATCGCGCTGCACGATGGCCAGCATGAGGACCTCATCGGACGTTTCGCTGGCGGGAGCGATCTCTTCCGCTGCAGACGGAAGCGCTCCCGCTCGTCCAAGAGTACGCGCGGCGGCAGGATCTGGATTCGTCATGGCGTGCCGGGGATCCATGTTACAGGTCACAGCGGTGGCACCAAGAATCTTTACCAAAGGCTGCCGTCTGACACCTGTCGTTTACATCGCATTGCCGGGATATGACCGACACTGGGATGTATACCGAACGTGGGGTGACCCGACATGCGCAAGATAGTAACCACGGCGGGAGCGGGGTTGGCGGGGGTGATGCTCGTCGTGAGCGCGGCGTGCTCCTCGCGGACGGCAAACTCGCCGGCAACCGCCCAGAACAGCGGGGCAGCGCCCACAACAACCGAACAGACGAATACCCTCCCGGCTTCGACGTCGACGCAGAACGGCAACGGGCTAAGCGTGCAGCAAGTCGCCAAGCAAGGACTTGCATCCGTCGTCCACATCGAGACGAACGTGGGGGTGGGGAGCGGGTTCGTTGTGGACCCGAGCGGCTACATCATGACGAACAACCACGTGATCGCCGACGCCGGCGCCCGCGGCGGTTCGAACAAGATCGTGGTCACGACTGCGGATGGGGCCCAGTACACCGCCACGGTCGTGGGCACCGACCCGACGTCAGACCTGGCGCTGCTCAAGATCAACGCGAAGGACCTCCCGGCGCTCAAGATCGGTTCAGTCGAAAACGTTACCGTGGGCGATCAGGTTGTGGCGATCGGCTATGCCCTCGATATCGGCTCGGGGGGCGACGCACCCGGTGGCGATGCCCCGACGGTGACGGAAGGCATCGTGAGCGCCAAGGACCGCGCGATCGATGAAGGTTCGCCAATCCTGGGCGCAATCCAGACGGATGCGGCGATCAACCACGGAAACAGCGGCGGCCCGCTGCTGAACATGCAGGCCGAAGTGATCGGTGTGAACACGGCAATCGTCCCGGACCAGCAGACTGGGGGCGTGGCATCGGGCATCGGTTATGCAGTCGGCGGCGACACAGTCGAGGCGGTGTATCAGCAGCTCAAGGCGAACGGCAAGGTGGACCGCGGATTCCTCGGCATCTATGCATTCCGTGACCTCCAGCCGGCCAAGGCGAAAGAGCTGGGCGTCCCCGCTGACCTGGGCGGCGTCTACCTGCCCACGGACACCGGCACGAACCAGTTCGGTCAATCGCTCGGGCCATCGGTGGTCCAGGGCAGCCCCGCCGACAAGGCAGGGATGAAACCGGGCGACGTGATCGTGAAGATCGGCAACGACGACGTCCACGACCAGTCCCAGCTCGCGGTAACCAGCGCATCAGGTTTCTCTCCGTCGTTTCCAAGCGGCCAGCCTTCCTCTCCGGGCTGGCCGCTTTCGTTTAAGCAGGTTGCTGCGCACGCTGGGAGGCGATGGACAGCCAGTTGCGGGTCGTATCACTGGTGCCGAGCCTCACTGAACTGGTGTGCTGGCTGGGGCGAGGCGCCTGGCTTGTTGGCCGCACGCGTTTTTGCACGGAGCCGCCGGAGGCCGTTTCGCGGGCGCCTGCGATGGGTGGTACGAAAGACCCAGACGTGGCGGCCATCATCGCGGCATCGCCGGGCCTCGTGATTGCGAACCGCGAGGAGAACCGGCGCGAGGATGTCGAGGCGCTTGCAGCAGCCGGTCTGCGCGTGGTGGTGACGGATCCATCGACAGTGCCGGGCGCGCTCCAGATGATCGGCGAACTCGCGGAACTGCTGGACGCCGGCGAGCGGGCAGCAAGGCTCAGGCGCGAGACGGAGGCGGCCATGACGCCAGTGAATGCGCGCGGGCCGCGGGTGCTCGTGCCGATATGGTGGAAGCCGCTGATGGCGATGGGTGGTGACTGCTACGGCAGCGATGTCGTGGCAGTGGCCGGCGCCGTCAACGTCCTCTCAGATCGGCCGAGGTATCCAGAAATTACGATGGAAGAGGCTGCCGCCCTGAAGCCGGACCTGATCCTGCTGCCCGACGAACCGTATGCGTTCCGGGAGGCGCACGTGCGCGAGTTCGCGGTCATTGCCCCGGCGCGGGTCATCGATGGGAAGTTGCTGTGGTGGTACGGGCCACGCATGCCCGGGGCGATACGAAGCCTGCGGACCATCTTCGCCGACACGGCCGGCTAGCGCGGCACCTGGCGGGAACTACCGCGGGTCGGGTGGTTCATCGGGGGTCGTCGAAAGGACACGCCCAAGCATTGCCGCGGCGGCTAGCCCGCCACCAACGACGATGGTGACCGGGAGGGCGAGCGCCAGGTAGCTGCGGCGCGCGAGTCCGATGATGTAGAGCGCACTGGCGAGGCCGGCGCCGAGCATCATCATGCGGCCATACCGGCGGACGATGGCGGGGTCATCATCGGTAAGCATGCGCTCGTTATGCCCCTGACTGGGCGGCCGCGGGGGCATCATTTCACCGTGATCGTGGAATGCATCTGCGGGTGGTATTCGCAGGTGATTTTGTAGGTCCCGGCGGTATTGAACCTGTAGCTGAAGATTTCGCCCTTCTTCATGTCGGGCGACTTATTGCCACCATCGATTTCGACGTTGTGGATCGCCGTTTCGCTGTTTTTGAAGTAGACCACCTGGCCGGCGTCAACGGTGAGCTTGCCGGGCTTGAACTGCAGGTTGTCCTCGTCGATAAGGGGGGCATTGGCGGGCACGCTCTGCTGGGCGACCGCGGTCCCGACCGAACCCGCGGGCGGGCCGCTGGACTTGCTATCGCTGCCGCAGGCCGCTGCCAGCAGCGCCGCCGCGAGGCACAACGGGATGAGCACGAGGAGAATGCGGGAGCGAAGAAGGCGCATGCCACCAACCCTGAAGATTGATCTATTCTTCACAATTGTGCCCGATCCGCGGGAGGAAAGCGAACGGGGGCGAGGCGACGGTACGTGAACCGGGAAGCGATCATCGCGCGACGAGCGGCGTTCAAGGTGCGACACGTGGAAAGGCTCCCGGGCTGAACGGGAGCCTTTCAAGGCAAGAGCGGGTGAGCTGCTCTGCGACCTATTTATGCCGTGGCGGAGCCCGGCACCGACAATCTAGCAGAAACTGTTGAGGTGCGCAAGCGATTTAACCGACCGAACATATGGTCTGTGCTCATAAGATCAGAAAACCCCTCTCCCGCCGGGCAGGAGAGGGGCTGGGGTGAGGGCACAACCGCCCTAGCGGCCCTGGAAGTTCGGCTCGCGGCGCTCCGCAAAAGAGGCAAGACCTTCCTTGAAGTCTTCGCTCTGGAAAAGCGGGAGGAGCTGCAGGTAGATATGGTCGACAGCGGCTTCGAACGGCTCTTCCATGCCGAGGCGCATCATGCGCTTGGTGGTCTGCACGCTGAGCGGCGCGTTCTTCGCTATCTGCATCGCCATCTTGCGCGTCTCGGTCATCAGGTCATCGTGTGGGACGACGCGGTTGACGAGCCCGAGTTCGAGCGACTTCTCCGCATCCAGCACATCGCCGAGGAACGCCACCTCGGCCGCCTTCGCCCATCCGAGCAGGCGCGGCAAATACCAGCAGCCGCCCGATTCGGGCAGCACGCCGCGCTTCGCGAAGACCGCGCCAAGCTTGCCACGGTCACTTGAAATGCGGATGTCACAGCCGAGCGCCATGTCCATGCCGTAGCCGGCCGCTGCGCCGTTGAGCGCGCAGATCATGGGCTTGTCCATGCGGTTAATGACGATCGGCGGCGAGTTATGGAGGTCGAACATCTGGTAGCCGCGACGGCCAGGCTGCACAGCGCCCGATTCGCCGTTGCCCATCTGCTGCTTGAGGTCGAGTCCGGAGCAGAAGCCGCGGCCTGCGCCGGTGAGGATGACGGCGCGCACCTCGGGGTCGATGTTGGCCTGCTGGAGCGTCGACGACAGGGTCGAGAGCATGGGGCCGTTGATGGCGTTCAAGCGGTCGGGGCGGTTGAGGGTGATGGTGAGGATGTTGTCGGAAAATTCGACGAGGAGTTCTTCGGTTGGGGACTCGTAGGACACGGGCTTCCTCCGCGTGGGTTTCGTGTGGGAGTGTTGCACAGTTTAGTGCCCGGTGCCCAGTGCCGGGGTGCAAGGCGGGTAGTGTGGGCGTCCTATGCTGGCGACGTGCGTGGCGGGAATGGACGGGGTGACCGTTGCCCGCTCCCTAACGGTCGCGGTACTGGCGGCGGTGCTGACGGCGTGGCCGCAACGTACGAGGGTCATGGCTGCCGCCGCTCCCCGGCGGTGGCGGTACTGATATCGCGGTGCTGCTCGGAGGTCTCAGATACGCGGGGGGCCGTGCTTGAGGCGTTGGAGGACGGCGGCGCGACCGGTGTCGTCGAAGGGTTGGTCCCACATGGCTTCGAGCCACCACGTTGCGCCGGCTTCGGCCCAGGGGCTGATGATTGCCGCGGCCCTGGCCGGATCATCGCCGGGGGTCTGGCCTTCCTGGATGATCTCGAAAGCGGTTGAATCGGAGCGGTGGTCGCGGACGTATTGGGCGATGGCGGCGATGTCCTCCGGCGTGGGTTGGCGGTGTTCCCCGGACTCGTCCAGGACGTTCGGGAGGATGCCGTCGTAGCGGAGGGCGCGGCGCATCGATTTCGGACGTGGCCATGCACCGACCACCCAGATGGGGATGCGCGGCTGCTGGACCGGCGGGTCGGGCGGCTGGAATGAGGTTTCGCCGACGGTGTAGTGCTTCCCGGAATACGAGAACGGCTGGCC
This sequence comes from bacterium, assembly GCA_017308185.1. Lineage (GTDB taxonomy): Bacteria > Chloroflexota > Dehalococcoidia > Tepidiformales > Tepidiformaceae > JAFKFP01. The sequence continues at coordinate 5,601 of JAFKFP010000047.1, forward strand.
CTTCCACAGGCCGGTGAGGATATCGAGGCCTTCATCGAGGAGTTCGGCGCGCTGTCGGCGGTCCGTCACTTCGCCGAACGCTTCGAAGCCGGTATCGACCGCGCCGAGCCCGACCGCCAGGGTCACGCGGCCGCCCGAGAGGTTGTCGACCGATGCCGTCTCGCTGGCCAGCTTCCATGGCCGCATGCGCGAAAGCGGCGTGAGCATCGTGCCGAGCCGGATGGTGCTCGTGGCCATGGCGGCGGCCGTGAGCGAAACCCAGGCGTCATTGCCCCAGATCGGCTCCCAGACAAAGAAGCCGTCCCACCCCGCCGTCTC
>JAFKFP010000048.1 GCA_017308185.1 bacterium
ACCAAGCGCTTCGCGTGGATTGGCGGCATCGGACTCGTCATGCTCGTCGTGGCCGGCGGCTACCTCATCGGTGACTGGCGCAAGTACTACAACGTCCCCGGCGACACCGACTTCTTCCACTACTACTTTGGCTCAATCTTCGTCGCAAAGATGATCGTGTTGCTCGTCATGCTCGTGCTTCTCGGCTTCCATACCTTCCGCACCGGCCCCCGACTCATCGATGCGATGGAAGCCCAGGCCAACGGCAGCAAGACCGTCACCGATGCACAGGTCCGCGGTCTCCGCATGCAATCCATGTTCCTGAGCATCTCTGTGCTCCTGCTCACCCTTGTCATCATGGTGGCCGGCGTCATGCTCAACACCACCACCTTCTCGTTCAAGAGCTAATCCCGCGGCCTGAACCCCGTTCCTCCCATCACCCGCAATGCGGGAGAAGGCCCGGTGCGCGCAGGCCAAACGAGGTCGAATCTCGTCGCTGCCGAGGATCCCCGTCTCGTGAGTGCCCGGCCGCCGCGCCGGTGGTCCGCAGGCGTGTATAGCCGCCCACAATTGTGCCGATCCGTCTGTGTGCGAGGTTGACATCATCGGTGCCGGCATGAGAAAGGGTGCGTACGTTGCCTCTCTGATTGCGCGCTGGCACAACACCGGTGCGGCCCACATTAACCTGCACTCCAGCGCTCCACTCAAACGGCTATCCAATCGTGTTCGAACCATGTAACGTTTCCCCCGGCAACCGCCAAAGGGGTTTTCCATGTTCGAACCGTCTCGACCTGGCGCGCCGGCCGCCTACGCGCTGCCCGCACGCTCCACCCGTTTTCGTCCGCTAGCGCTCATCCTCATCCTCCTTGCGGGCTTCGCGAGCCTCTTCGCCGTCACGGCCACGCACAGCCACGCCGATGATGCACCGGCCACGGCCGATCTCCATGTTGGCGCCCTGCTCGACCTCTCCGGAAGCTGGCAAACGCTCGGCAAGACCAGCCAGGAAGCACTTACCCTTGCCGCCGCCGCCATCAACGCCCAGCCGGGCATGCCCCACGTGACCGTCACGGTCGTCGATACTCACCTTGACCCCGCCACGGCGCTCACCGACCTCCAGCAGTTCTACGCCGATGGCATCCGCGTCGTCATCGGCCCGCAGTCCAGCTCCGAAGTCGCGGCCATCCGCGACTACGCCGATAGCCACGGCATGATCATCATCAGCCAGGGCAGCACCGCGTCGAGCCTCTCACTGCCAGGCGACAACATCTTCCGCCTCCCCACCGACGACAAGCCAGAGACCGTCGCAATGGCGGCGCTCATGAAGGCGGATGGACTCACTGCCGTCCTCCCGGTCTGGCGCGATGACGCAGGCAACCAGGGCCTCGTCGATTCGCTCCGCACGGCGTTGACTGCCGAAGGCATCACCGCCACTCACGGGGTGAAGTACGCCACGACAACGACCAACTTCTCGTCCACGCTGACCGACGTAGCCACGCAGCTCGCAGCAGCGCAGGCCGCTCCCAATGCGAAAGTTGGCATCTACCTCGCGTCGTTCGGCGAGACCCCCCAGCTCTTCGACGCCGCCTCAGCGGTCGACGCACTCGGTGCGGTCGAGTGGTACGGCGCCGATGGCGTCGCTCAATCGTCCGAACTCATCGCCGATGCGACGGCTGCGGCGTTCGCCGAAAAGGTCACCTTCCCCACGCCGATCTTCGGCCTCGACCGCTCCGATGCCGGAAAGGCGCTCTGGCAGCCAATTTCGGACCAGATCAAAGAAGCCACCGGGATCACGCCCGATGCCTTCGGGCTCTCCGCCTACGACGCCCTCATGCTCGCCGCCAACACCGCGAAGCAGGTTGACCCGGCCGCCGATTCGTCAGCGTTCGCCACGGCGCTCGTTGCACAGGCCGCCGCGGAAACCGGCATCACGGGCGCGCTCACGCTCAACGCCAACGGTGACCGCGCCACCAGCCCGTTCGATTTCTGGCAGGTTTGCCAGGTCTCCGGGGCTCCGCAGTGGGTCCTCGGTGCGACCTACCTGCCCGCCGCCGAGGGGCCTGGGACCATTACGCGCACTGCCGGATGCCTGCCCCAACCGGTCTGTGACGCCACCGCGATCACGCTGAGCGGTCAGTGGAACCTCGTCGCATGGCCCGGCCCGGACGGCGAACCCGTCAACGTCGCGCTCGCCGGTTCCAACGGCTGCCGCAACGACGTCACCTCGGACGTGAGCGTCGTCTGGAGCTACGATTCCGCCGCGAAAGTGTGGGCCGGCTACTTCCCTGCGAACGCAAGCGTCCCCGGCGCGAACGACCTCAGTATGCTTGCTGCTGGCAGCGCGTACTTCGTCGGCCTCGTCCCGGACGCTGCTACGCCCATCGTCTGGTAAGCGAATGCGTCGTATCGGCTACGACCGGAAAGGGGGAGCCATCCGGCTCCCCCTCTCTGGGCAATCAGTCCGCGCCAGCGGGCACAGCCATGAGCGCCGCGACGCCAGGAAGCGACAAGTTCACACCCGCGCAGTCCGCCTCTACGAAGTCACCGCCTCAGCGGTGCCCTCACACCGGCCGGAAGTACGGCATCGCCAGTCCCTCTGCCACGTCGTCCCAAACCACCTCCACGGGCCTGTCGATGAGTTCCTGCACCCCATCCGGGTCGCATTCCACCAGCAGCGACGTCATCCGCGGTCCCTCATCGAGCGTTATCGCCGCCACCACATACGGGCAGTCCTCTGCGAACGCCTCCGATTGCGGGCGCCGCACCACCGTGTACGAATACAGCCGTCCCCGTCCGCTCGCCTCGACCCAATCGAGCTCATTCGAAAGACACACCGGGCAATGCGTACGCGCGTAGTAGAACACGTGCCCGTTGCCGCATTTTTGGAGCATCAAACGGTGCTCGCGCGTCCCGTCCCAGAATGGCTGCGTCACGGGCGTCGGTCTTGGTATCGGCCCTGTTCCCTTGCGATACTTCGGCATCTTGCTCTCCTCACTCCCCACGCAGAATGAGCGATACCTGCTCGCTCATGATCCCGCCGTTGCCGTTCACAAACACCGTGTCGCACTTCTTCAGCTGCCGTTCACCCGCGTGGCCGAAGATCTGGATCGCGGCCTCAGTCACATGAGACATCCCGCCCGCGAGCCCCGCCTGGCCGAACAACGCGGCGATCCGGTCGGCGAGGGCGGGGGAGCCGGGGGCGGGGTAACGCATCTCGTACAACGCCCGCGGGAAGCCGCCGAAGTCGTGGATCGTCGCGTTCACCGCCACGGCGTTCACCATCGGCCCCGGGGTGAGCCAATGCGCCGAGGCCACCACGATCGCCGTCGGCCGCGCCAGGCGCGCGCCCAGCCCCTGCAGGAAATGCCGCGCCGGAACGTCGGTCAGCGGCAGCATGGGGGACCCGTGGGACAGGAACAGGCTGGGCAGCATCGTGACGTCTCTCCAGGCCGGCGCGTGCCGGCGTAGCACTTCCCCTCCCGGTCCGTCTCGGCAATCCTCCGCAACAAGAACCGGAGGAATCGCCATGCCCACCCCGCCCGCGCTGCCGCCCGCCACGCCCCGTCCCGCGGGCGCGCCCCTCGCGCTGGAGGGCGTCCGCGTCGCCGATTTCAGCCATTTCATCGCGGGCCCGCTCTGCGCCCGCACCCTGGCCGATCTCGGCGCCGAGGTGATCAAGATCGAGAAGATCGAGGGCGGCGACGACATGCGGCGTGTCCAGCCGTCGGTCGCGCCGAACGAGAGCGCGCCGTTCCTGTGGAACAACCGCGGCAAGCGCAGCATCGCGCTCGATCTCAAGGCGCCGGAAGGGCTGGCGATCGCCCG
>JAFKFP010000049.1 GCA_017308185.1 bacterium
GTCTCGTTTGTCGAAGTAGTTGTCGGCAACGCTCACGCTCACTGTCGTCGGTGGTGGTGGGGGAGGCGTCGGCGTGGGAGGCACCGGCGTCGGGGTGGCTGGAACAGGCGTCGCGGTAGGTGGGACAGGCGTGGCGGTGGGCGCCACAGCCGTAGCCGTCGCGGCCGGGCTGGTAGCGGTTGCCGTAGTTGACTGAGTCGCAGTTGCCGTCTTCGAAGTGCCCGCCGTGGCGGTCGCAGTCAGGCTTGTCACGCTACTCGCGGATGCGCTTGCGGCCGCGCTCGCCGACGCAGCCGGAGAACCGGCGGGAGTCTTGTTGGTGTCTTTGCTCGATGACCCGCACGCCGTGGCGACGATGATGATTCCCACCACGGCGGCGCTAATCATGCCGACCCGCAACGACATTGTCTGTTCCTCCTCTGGTCTCGCCGAGAGCGGCGCGTATCCCGCAGCACACTCGCCGGCGCCTGTCGCGGGCGAGTTCCGCCCGGGGCGGAAGCCTGTACCGGCGGTGCAGGCGCGAGCGCCATACGCTCGGGCCGTGGACAGTGTTGACAGAGTAGCGTCGCTGGGGCCAACGCGCGCTTACTCCGCGGATACAGAAGAGGCTGCCAGCAGACTTGCTGGCAGCCTCTTCGTTGTTACGGGCGCCCGCTAGAAATCGCGGCGCTTCAGGGCCACGGCAGTGACACCTGCTCCGGTCGCGATGAACAGCGCAGCCGCAACGCCCAGCAGCAGGAAGGCGTTGTTGCCGCCGTCGCCCGCGCCGCTACCGGTGTCCGGTGGCTGGGGCGCGGTCGTGGTCGTCTTCGTCGGTGAAGGCGTCGCGCTCGAAGTCGGCGTCGATGTCGATGTCTGGCTCGGCGTCGCCGTGCTGGTCGGGGTCGTCTGTGCGGCGACGTTCACGGTGCCTGTCATGCCCTGGCTTTCGTGCAGCAGGCAGATGTAGTCGTAGCTCCCTGCCTTGGTGAACTTCAGCGTGAACGACTGCTCGGCGGTTTGCGCGCCCTCTTCCGGCGGCGCAATGCCCAGGATGCCGCTATGCACGAACGCACTCCCGCCATCGAAGACGTTGCCGGCTGGGACGGCTGGCGGCACGGAGAATGGATCTGTCGTGGCCGGGTCCAGCCCACTGTTCTGGACGTTGAACGTGACTGTGTGGGGCACGCCAGTGGGGTTGTTCCACTTCACGCTATCGCCTGCAGTGATATCAACCGACGGCGGGAAGAACTGCTGGATGTAATCCCGCATGCTGTTCGAACCGCCAGCTGCCGGCAGCATGTCGACTTCGTAGAGGTTCGAGCCGTCGGCCTGCTGCGTCACTGTCACGCCCTTGGCAGTCTGTGCTGCCGCGGCTGCCTTCAGCACGCCGATATCCGTTGCATACTCCTGTGCCGCACGGGCGTCGACAGTCGCCTGCGTATCAGCATCGCCGCTGTCCACCACCTTCACCTCGCCATCCATACCGGGATGGATGAAGCAGGTGATGTGATAGTCCCCGGCCTTTTCGAACTTGATAGCGAACGTGGGCGGGTTAGCCGGGTCGCCAAAAATCGTGCCCGAGTACACGTACTTGCGGACGCCGTCGAAGTCGAACGGCGACGTGTCGGCCGGCGGTTCGCTGGCGAGATCTTCCGGCGTGAGACCGTTGTCAAGCACGATCATGTGTGGCTCCGGCCACGTGAATGACCAGTTCACCGTCGTGCCCGTCGTGACCGTCAGGCTCTCTGGCAGGAACGAGTTGACAGAGTATCCCGGTTCCCCCGCGCCGACTTTTGCGTTGATCGTGCCGCCGTCATCAGCGAGGGCGCTGCCCCCTCCGATGATCAGTGCTGGGACGATAGCTGCTGCGGCCACCGCAGCCACCGTAACCCGCTTGTGAAGTCTGAACTTCATACGTTGATTTCCTTCCACCTCGTGTTATTTGGCCGCCCGCCCGCGTTTTCTTGCATCCGCTCGAAAAAGCACAGGTAAAGGGCCGCCCGCCACGTACCATACGTGGCACAAGAGACAGAGGAAACCCGACATTCGATTCGGTCGTATCTCATCCCTTGGCAGGATGCGAACTGCGCCCAAGAGCGGAATGGCCCGCAAAGCAGGAGAGGGAGGCGTCGCGTGACGCCTCCCTCTCGAAGGGTGCTAAGAGTCGGGTTAGTTGTGGCGCTTCACCGCAACAACGCCCGCACCCGAGATGACGAACAGCGCACCGAGCAGGCCGAGGCCAACCCACAGGCTGTTACCGCCACTCGAGGATGTGCCCGTGCCCGTGTTCGGCGGCTGTGGCGCTTCACCGGTCGCCGTCTTGGTCGGCGGCGGCGTTGTGCCCTGGCTCACGGTCACCACACCCAGCTGGCCGCTTGGGGCGTGCAACAGGCAGATGTAGTGATACTCGCCTGCCTTCGTGAACTTCAGCGAGAAGTCAGTGGCAGCATACCCTTCGCCAATCAGCGCGCTGTTCACCAGGCCAGTGCCGTCAAACGTCGGGCCGCCTGTCGGGCCGGCCGAGACCGGGTCGCCCTGGAAGAGCTGCGGGTTGAACGTCACTGTGTGAGGCTCATGCGTGTTCGAAACCCACTTCACCGTGTCGCCCGTGGAGACGCTCACAGATGGCGGGAAGTACTGTACGAGTGCTCCGTTCGGGTTGTCGGGGCCGCCCACGGCGACCGTGTACGTCTTCGTCCCGTCGGCGTTGTTCGTGACAGTCGCCGCAGTAGGCGCCTTCGCCTCGTCTGCCTTCAGGCTTGCAAGGCCGGCTGCGTACTCAGACGCCGCACGTGCGTTGATGTCGTCCTGCGTGTCCACGGTCCCGCTATCTACGACATCCATCTCGCCCTTCATATCCGGGTGGATGGCGCAGAAGTAGTCGTAGTTTCCGGCCTTGGTGAACGTCACCGAGAATTGCGTACCGCTCGGTGGCGCGCCGGGCACTGGCGGATAGCCGGGGCCGAAGAGCCCTGAACTGAAGGACTGGGTGCCGTCGTACTGGACGGGCGTGCCCGGCGTTACGTTCAGCGGCGTCGTCGGGTCGCCCTGTGGATTCCCGAACGTGACCGTGTGTGGCTCGGTGAATGAGTTCACCCACGTGACCGTCGTGCCTGTCTTGACAGTCACCTTGGATGGTTCGAAGAGGTCAACGGTGATTCCCGTTTCGCCTCCACCAATCTGAAGCGTGACTGCACTGGCTGCGGGCGTACCGGTGGCCGTCGCCGATGCGGTTGCACTGGATGTTGCGGTTGCGGTGGATGTTGGCGTGTCCGCTGCCGCGAACCCCGCCAACGCCAGGAGCGGGACGGCTCCTGCGGCGGCCAATCCGACCCCCACAAGAGCCCGTCGTAGTGATTTGTGCATACTTCTACCTCTCCCTTTACGAAGGTTTACACCAACCGAAAATACTACGCTCACAAACCCATGACATCCAGTGAGATCGATCTACTGAAAACGGATGCGGGATGTTACAATCCTGTTAAGTCAGGCCACATACTCCGCCGCTGCCGGCGCGCCGCGCACCCCGCGGGCCATCCGCACGCTGCGCAGAAGCGCCTGCTCAACCGCATGTGCGGCGAGCGCCCCGACCGTCAGCACATCATCCGCTCGCGCTTCGATTCCACCCACGCTCACAGCGAACGCCACGTCGCCATCCGCAAACGTGTGTGCTGGCTGTACCACGCGTGCCAGGCCGTCATGCGCGTGAATGGCCACGCGGTGGAGATGGTGCGGCTCCAGCGTTGCATTCGTCCCCACGACGATGAGCGTGGTGTTTTCGAGGAGCCGGTCCACACGC
>JAFKFP010000166.1 GCA_017308185.1 bacterium
CCTGCAAGCAGATGGGTGGCCCCTGTGATATGGCCTTCCAGGGCAAGGACGCCAACGAAGTGATCAACGCGCAGGATGCCCATCTCAAGGCCGCCACCGCGGCCGGCGATGAGACCCACGCCGAGGCAGCGAAAGCCATGCGCGGCCGCTGGAAGAATCCCATCAAAGGCATGGGATGGTACCGGCAAGTGAAAAAGGATTTCGCGGCCCTGCCGGATGACTGACCGGAGGGCCCGTCATGCGCGCATCAGACTTCCCCAGCTCACGTTTCGAAAAAGAGGAAGCGCTACCCTATGCCGATGAAACACGACACTCCAGCGGACACACAGGCGGGCCCATCACCATCCGAACTCATTGATCGAAGGATCGCCGAACTCGGCGACTGGCGCGGCGAGATGCTCGCGCATATCCGCGCGCTGATTAAGGAAGCCGACCCGGAGGTCGTCGAACAGTGGAAGTGGCGCGGCGTCCCCACCTGGTACCACGGCAAGATTGTCTGCACGGGCGAGACCTATAGGGAGCATGTGAAGGTCACGTTCGCCAAGGGCGCATCTCTCCCGGATCCGTTCGGGCTTTTCAACTCCAGCATGGGCGGTAATGTGCGGCGCGCCATCGATTTCCACGCCGGCGACATCATCAATGAGGATGGCTTCAAGGCGCTCGTCCGCGCGGCGGTCGCGCTCAACGAATCCTGAGCCTGCATGCCGTGGCGGTGGTCGCGGCCCCGTTGTCTTGATCTGCGAATCGTCACTCTTCGAGGCGCCACTCCGCCTCGCCGAAGACCACCACGTCGCCATCGACAGCGCCGGCCCGCCGGAGCGCGCGGATCACACCCCAACGCTCCAGACGCCGATGTACCTCATCCTGCGAGCCCTCCATGTCCGTGTCCATCATCTCTACGAATGTCACCACCCGCCGCCCGTCGACAGCGAATCGGCCCGGTCCGATGGGGCGAACGCTGAATCTCTCGCGCGGCTCCGGACGGAGGACGGTGATCTCCTCAGGCTCCTCATCCGCGGTGCGGGCGCGTTCGCTCTGCACGATAGCGAAGAGTTCGCGTACCAGGGCATCCGTGCCCTCGCCAGCATCCGCCGAAACGATGCGCACTGCCTTGCCCAGGTGTGCCGAAAGCGCCGCCGCCGATACCTCGGCCGCGGCCTCATCGAGGTCGGCCTTGGTCACAGCCACGACGCGCGGCACATCATCCAGCTTCGCATCGTACGCGCGGAGTTCGGTCTCGATGAGTTCGTAGTCGGTGACCGGGTCGGGTGAGCTGCTATCGATCACGTGGAGTAGCACGCGGCAGCGCCGGATGTGCTTCAGGAACTCGAACCCGAGCCCGTAGCCCTCACTAGCGCCTTCGACGAGCCCCGGAAGATCGGCGAGCGTGAAACGGTCGTAGTCAACGTTCACGACACCCAACATCGGCTCAAGCGTCGTGAATGGGTAAGCCGCGATCTTCGGCCTGGCGTTCGAAACGTTCGCCAGCAGCGTCGATTTCCCCGCGTTCGGCAATCCGATGAGCCCGACATCCGCCAAGAGCCGCAGCTCCAGCCGGATAGCGACGGTCTCACCTTCGTGGCCTTTTTGAGAGAATGACGGCGTCTGGTTTGTGCTGGTGGCGAAACGCTTGTTGCCCCAGCCACCGCGGCCGCCGTATGCCACGAGCACCGTCTCGCCAACCGTTTCGAGGTCAGCGATAAGCTCGCCGGTTTCGTCGTCATGGATGATCGTGCCGGCCGGCACGTCGAGCGTCAGGTCGGCGCCGTTCGCCCCCTTACGGAGATTCGGTCCGCCGTTCACGCCGTTGCCCGCCTGGAACTTCTTCTTCGAACGGTACTGTTCCAGCGTGTACACATCATCCACTGCACGGAGGAAGACCCTTCCTCCGCGGCCACCGTCGCCGCCATCGGGCCCGCCCTCGGGGACGAACTTTTCACGGCGGTAGCTGACCACGCCATGGCCGCCAGTCCCCCCCGCTACATGAATAACGATCGCATCAAGCATGCTTCCATCTCACCAGACGCAGGGAGTTGTGGGAACTCAGATGATAATGATGATAGGCCGTCGGGGACGTTGGGGTGTGGGAGCGTAACCGTATCTGCCGCCCGGAAGTGAGGAGTCTTCCACCCTGTTGGGGATACCGGCGGTGTTGTGCAGGGGATGTGGGGGCAGCGCGGCGGTTTGCGTTGGGAACGCGGCCGCGCCGCGCAAGATCGGCCGGCAGCGCGCCGTAGATACTCGACGCATTACAAATGCATCGCACAACTGCCCTACAGCATCCCAACGATCTCCCACGCGCTTCCCCCGCCGAAGCTGGTAGGATAGGCCCGGTATGGCGACACTCCCGAACCCCGGCACGCAGGTCATCGAACGGACTGACACCGACAACGAACTGGAGAAGCCCTACCACCTCATCCTGCTCGATGACGACCAGCACACCTACCAGTACGTCATCCAGATGTTGAACGCCATCTTCGGGTACCCGCGCGACAAAGGGTTCGCCATCGCATGCATGGTGGACAAGCAGGGGCAGGCCATCGTGATGACAGCATCGAGGGACAAGGTGTCGCTCAAACAGCAACTGATCCACTCCTTCGGGGCGGACCCGCTCATGGAAGGCTCCGCCGGGAGCATGTCGGCGATCATCGAGCCGGTGGCGTAGCAGCTCCGCTTAACGGCCGGTCAGCGACGGCCGGGTTGAGAGCGGAGCAGGCTCCTCCGCGGCCTGCACGGCAGCACCGGAGGCGAGCAGTTCCTGTATGCGCGCTTCGGAGAATCCCCACTCGTGAAGTACTTCGACGGTGTGTTCTCCGAGGAGCGGCGCGCGCCGCGGATAACCGGAATCGCTGCGGCTCCACTCCGAGAGTGTGCGTTGCGCGCGGATGTGTCCCGCCTGTGGATGCTCCTCGTGGCCGAAGTAGTGGTTCTCTTCCACCCACGGACTCGCCATGAACTCGGCTTTGGAGAAGGCGGGCGCCGCAGGCACGCCGCGCACGAGCAGGCGGTCCAGTGCTTCTTCGCGCGGCATCGTACCGAGTGCCTCGGAGATGAGGGCGGCCAGTCCGCCTTCGATGGGCTGCGCAAAAGCCGCCTCGGCCGTCATCCGCGCGGACCACTCGTTGTGGCCGAGCGCGAGACACACCTGCGCGAACTGCTCGGGCTTCGAACACGCGAGCGCAATCCAGCCGTCTGCGCAGGCATAGAGGCGGTCGAGTGCATGGACGCCGAGGCAATCACGGCCGCCCGGTGGATTCGCCGGCCGCCCTTCGTACCAGGTGAGTTCACCGGATTGGCAGAGGATGCTCTGGTTCGCCAGACATGTCTGAATGTCCTGGCCCTCCCCGGTACGCGCACGCGCATTCAGCGCCGTGATCATGCCGAACGCGGCCATGAGTGCCGACGCGTCATCGTTGATCGGGATCGTGTAAAACACCGGCTCCTCATCCGAACCCTGCGAATGCATGAGTCCGCTCCGCGCCTGCAACAGTGGGTCGAACCCTGGGTCGGATGAGAGGTGGCCTTCGAGACCATAGCCCGTAACCGAGCAACTGATGATGCGCGGATTCACAGCGCGAAGCGTCTCGTAGCCGATGCCCAGCCTTTCGCGCACCCCTGCGCGGTAGTTATCCAGCACGACGTCGGCGTCGCGCACCATGTCGAGGAACGCCTCGCGCCCGGCAGGCTGCTTGAGGTCGAGCACGACGCTCCGCTTACCCCGGTTGTGACCCATGAAGCCGAGCAGCCCGATCCGGAACGGGTCGCCGTCAGGCGGTTCGACCTTGATAACCTCCGCGCCCCACTGGGACAGGATGGCAGGGGCGTACGTGCCTGCGATGAACGCGCCAATATCCAGCACACGAATCCCCGCGAGCGGCCCGCCGGCAACTGCCTCGCCCGGGGAGACCAGCGGGGTGTGACTCGTGATTGCCTCCGCGTCGCCCGGTGAAGGCAGTCCGCGGATCTCCCCGGGCGTTGCGCTCAGTTTCACGGGGAGCCCCGGGATGTCGACTCGGCCCAGGCGGGGATGGCTGAATGTGAGCCGCATCTGGTTGGCCGCTACCGTTTCGCCCGCGAACCACTCTTCTGACGTGCCCACCGGGCCGCGGGGCACGTCCGCATCGTGCAAGATCTGCATCCACTCGTCGCGCGTTTTTTCGAGGAACCGCTCGTCGAGGGCATCTCCGACGCGCTCACGGTTGCCGGGTTGCATCATGCGCGCGTAATCGCCTTCGATGCCTTCGCCCACGTAGAGGTCCATGAGGTCCAGCGCATCGAGTGCGCGGATGAAGAACTGCGGCGTGAGCGCTCCAAGGAAGAGCCAGAGGCCGTCCTTGCAGCGGTAGAGACGGTAGTTCGGCGTGCCGCCGCGGCTGGAGGCCGCGCGCGGGTAGGGTGGCAGGTTCGAAGCTTCCATCGTGCCCGATGCCTGCAACGCCGCCAGGGCGTGGAGCCCGCTCACCACGAGCGCCTGCCCCTCGCCCGATCGCATCCGTTCGAACAGACCCGCAGCTATTGCGCCCGCTGCGAGCATCCCGTGACCATAGCTCACCTGCGGCGTGACCAGGTGGACAGGCCGATCCTCGTAGCTCATTTGCGAGTACGAGGCCATGCCCACTGCTGAGAGAAGCCCGTGATCGGGCGGCAGGGCCGACCAACGGCCCGCAACACCGTATGGCGGCAGCCACGCATGCAGCAGAGCCGGGTTCCTGGTCCGCAGCGAGACCGCATCAAGCCCGCGCCGTTCCAACTCTCCGGGGAGCCAGTCGAACACCGCAACGTCGGCCGTGGCCAGGAGCGCCTTCGCCTGCGCGAGTCCCTCGTAGCGCGTGAAGTCAAGCGTGACGACCTGCTTATTGCGGTTCCAGCAGAGGTAGCCGGGATGATCCTTCATCCGGTCCCCCGCGGGTGGTTCGACCTTGATTACTTCTGCTCCGAAATCGGCGAGGTGCATGCAGGCCATCGGCCCGGCGATGCCCTGCGTGAAGTCGAGCACGCGGATGCCTTCGAATGCGGTGGTCATGCCCGGGGAGTATACGCACGGGCGGGACGCTCTGCGAAATGATCAAAGCGGCAGACAGCTGCAAAGAGGCTCGCCGTGAGGCTAGCTTGCCGGGGCTTTCCATTTCCGATAGAGGGGTGGCCACTGCCCCCGCCGCTCGTACGTCGCCAGCAAGGCATTCGCAATATCGAATTCGAACAACTCTTCGTCGCCGGTGGTGGTGCCGCCAGTGGCCACGAACGCCGCGCGTACTCGTCCTGTCAGTTCCCCGTCGGGGATGGAGCGTGCGTTTCCGGTGACGTAGAACTCGTCGTCCACGTTCTCCGGCTGCAGCGCGTGGATGGCATAGCGGCCGTCGCGATGAAGGTCGCGGCGCTTGGGCGAGGGGACGATCAATCCATACAGGCCGCCATTCAACACGACGGGACAGAACGGATGCATCCGTGGGCCACCGTCGGCCCTGACGGTGGCCAGAAACCCGAGGCCGATGCCGTACTGATAGAGCAGCTTGTGCCCGCCCGATGCAATCTCCGGCGCGCTCTGTGCGAATACTTCCCAGGTGGCCATGGCCGCCTCCTTCGCGTTGTGCTCGTCGACGCCGAACCATGCCAGTGTTTCGCGTCATCTACTGACGTTGGCGCCGTTGCGCCTTTGATACGCGCCGGGGCGTGGGGGCGATGCCTCTGTCTCCGCGCCCTCGATACGATCGTGCAACACACCTGTACGAGGGGATACGACCGAATGACCAGCATCATGAACCCGCAGTCGCTCCCGGGCGAGGCGCTCGAAGCGAGCCGGCGCGCGGCGATCATTTCCGGTCTCAATGCGAACCTGGCGAACCTCATTGACGTGGCGGCCGCGGCCAAGCAGGCGCACTGGAATGTGCGCGGCCCGAACTTCCAGGGGTTGCACACCCTGTTCGATACCATCGCCGAGGAAGCGCGCGCGTACAGCGACCTCTGTGCCGAGCGTGCGGCCACACTGGGCGGTACCGCCCACGGGACGATCCAGGACGTCCACGAAGGGACGGCGCTGACGCCGTTTCCAACCGACGTGCAGGCGTGGGAGACGCTCGTCCGGGCCTTCCGCGAGCGCATCCACCGCACGACCGAGCATATCCGGGGAGAGTTGAAGGACCTCGAAGATGACCTCGCGACGCAGGATATGTACATCCAGATTGTCCGCGGCCTCGAGATGCGCGGATGGATGCTGGGCGCGCACCTCACCTGAGCGCGCCGGCGGCGGCCGCGGCGTACTGGGCGATCGATGTCACCTCCCAGTGCTCCGTGGCTGCGGTGCGCCGCCCTCTACTCGTCCCGCAGGCCCAGCAATTCAGCCTCGATGATCCGCTGCACTGCGAGCACGGGGAGACCCCGTTCGGTGCTGATACGCCGCACATCCTCGAACTCGGGCGTCACGCGAGTCACGGCACCATAGCTGCTCACCTTGATCGCCACGAGCCCCAGCGAACTCTGGAACGAGCGGTGCACCCGCGTCATTTCGAACCGTTCGTACGACGTGAAGCGGACGCCGAGGGTCGTCGTTTCGCGCAGGAAGAGTGCCGCGAACCGTTCCTCTTCGCCCGTCCGGACGAGGGCGCAAAGCTTCGCGCCAGGCCGTCCCTTCTTCATACCAATCGCCTCCGTCCATGCGTCGAGCGCTCCTGCCGACATTAGCCGGTCGCGCACCTCGGAAAGCATGACGGGGGTCATGTCATCGATGTTGGCGGCCAACTCCGATACCGTATGGGCGCCGCCCCCAGCCGCAGCGCCGATGAACACTCGTAACGCGTTCGGCCGCTCCTCCGGGTTGAACGTACCGGCGCCAGTCCCGCTCGCTGAAAGGCGAAGCGTCGTGCCGCCAGGCTGGGCGACTGCTGCAAGGATCGCCGCGCCGGTCGGCGTCACCATCTCGTGCGCTGACTGGGTGAACCGCAGGGCGAAGGCGTGCTCGCGAAGAATGGCTGCGGCTGCCGGCCCGGGTGATGCAGGAATCACGCCATGCTCGGCTCGGGCAATTGCGCCCCCTCCCACGGTGACGACCGGGCAGAAGCACTGGCTCACATTGAGCGCTTCGAGGGCGAGCATCGAACCACAGATATCGATCAGCGCATCGACCCCGCCGGCCTCGTGGAGGTGTGGCTGACTGGTCCTGTGCGCCTCGGATTCGCCGGCCACGAGCGCGGATACGGTGCCCAGTGCTCGCCGAGTGACGCGCGCGGGGAAGCCGGCAGCTTCGATCTTCGCTCGCATCTCGTCTGCCCCGTACGTCTGTTCGCGCTCGATCGCTACGTGCAGCAACCCCGCTTCGATTCCGCCGCGTCGCACTGTCTCAATGGAGAGCGAGAACGGCGGGATGGCGAGCGCCCGCAGCTGTGCGCTGATACCTTCGAGCGATGCGCCTGCACCGACGAGTGCTGCAACCGTCATGTCTCCCGCTATGCCGGAGAAGCAGTCGAATATGGCGACGTTTCCGCCGTCACGCGCCGCCACGAGGCGCGCCCTCCGCCGCGACGGAGCCAGCCCGCACCGCCAACCTGTTGATCGACCCCGCGATGTAACCCGCGCCGAAGCCGTTATCGATGTTCACCACGGCTATCCCTGCGGCGCACGTATTCAACATCCCTAGCAGGGCCGCCAGGCCGCCGAATGATGCGCCGTACCCCACCGAGGTGGGCGTCGCTATCACAGGGTTCGCCACCAGGCCGCCGATGACGCTTGGCAGCGCTCCTTCCATCCCCGCCACCACGACGACCACGTTCGCCGCCCGAAGCGTCTCCAGGTGGGGCGTCACGCCGCCTCTTCCGCCACCGGGATATCCGATGTGCCCGCCGACACAACTGCAACGTGGCCTTCGCGAGGGCGCGGGTCCGGGTCTGACCACGCCAGCCGGCCGTCGGCATTATGTTGAATAGCCGGCATCGCCTCGCGCAGGGCCGCCAGCTGCGCCTCGTTTACCCGTGTCACAAGCACACGGCCGGCGACGGAGGCGATCTCCCGTGCGATCTGTGCTACCTGCGCCGGCGTCTTTCCCTGCCCGAGAATGACCTCCGGGAGGCCTTCGCGCTGTGCGCGATGGTGGTCGATTGTAGCGAACCCGAGATCCTGTGCGGGCGCCACGTCCAGTGACCGTGCTGCCTCGTCAACGGTGAGTTCGCCCTGGGCAACACCCTCGAGAAGCTGGCGCAGCACGTCGCGATCCACGCCCCCATTGTCGATTCGAACACGGTGGTTGTCGATCGGGTGCCGTATGGCCGCTGATATACTGGAGTGCATGACGACAGCCACGCGCCTTTCCGACAGCCGCCGCGGAGCTCTGCCGCTAGAATCGGGCGACCGTCTCACACGCGCTGAATTCGAACGGCGTTATGCGTGCCACCCCGAGATTCGCCGGGCGGAACTCATCGAAGGAGTGGTCTACGTGGCCTCACCCGTCAAGATCGAACACCACGGGAACCCACATTTCCGCGTTATCACCTGGCTCGGCGCATACGAAACAAGCTCCGATGGCGTTATTGGCGCTGATAACGCGACCGTGCGTTTGGATGCCGATAACGAACCGCAGCCCGACGCCCTCCTGATGTGGGATGCCGAACGCGGTGGACAGGCGCACATCGATGAAGACGATTTTGTGGTCGGTGCGCCCGAACTCGTAGTCGAAGTGGCGGCCAGCTCAGCTGCCTACGACCTGCACGACAAACTCCACGCCTACCGGCGCAACGGCGTGCGCGAGTACGTCGTCTGGCAGGTGTTGGAAGAACGCATCGATTGGTTCCGTCTCGCCGAGGGAGAATATGTCGCTGTGCCACAGGACAACCGCGGTATCATCGAGTCCAGTACCTTCCCGGGATTGCGCCTGAACGTGCCCGCGATGCTCAAGGGCGACATGCGCGCAGTCCTCGCTGAATTGGACCATCCTGCTAAGTGACGTAAACGGTCACCGGCAAGGCATCGTTCGCCTTCTTACCGATTTGCGGTCGACCCAACAGCGAGCCTGATGCAGGCTGAGGCTATATGCGCCGCGCAGCCATGCTCGCCATCCTTGGACTCGTGCTCACCACTTGCATCGTGGCGAGTGCCTGCGGAGAGAAGAATGCCAACGCCGACGTCGCAGTCCAGTTCGCCTCCGCATCACCGGCCGCGTCAGCGTCAGCGCCGGCGCCCATTAAGGACCAGACCTCAATCCCACCACCGCAGCTGGTCCTCTCCACGCTGACCGTGCCCCAGGGCGGAGCAATCCTCGTTTCCGTCGTAGGCTCGGTTACCGGTGGTTCGATCGGCTTCCTCGGGAGGACCTACCAGCTCGCGCAGGGCGCAAAGAGCATGTACAGCTTCGTCGGAGTGGCACCGGAAGATCCTGTCGGGCCGGCGAAAGTGGCCGTACAGTTCACCATGACGAACGGCACGAAGGGCACGCTCGTCGATGATGTGACCGTCGAAAAGACGCAGTGGACCGTAGACTCCCTCGAATTCAACGGCGAAACGGAGCAACTGGCCGACCCCAAAGTGCTCGCGGCCGACCAGGACAAACTCCAGGGCATCTATCGCCGCGCGACGCCGAAAAAGCTGTGGGATGGCCCATGGCAGATGCCGGTGGACGGCAAGATCACCGCGAAATTCGGCGAACAGCGGTCGGTTGATGGCGGGCCGGTATCCGGCCATCATCCGGGGTCGGATATTGGCGTTGCCGTAGGCACGGATGTCCGCGCACCCAATAGTGGCACGGTGTCATTCACCGGCCAGCTCCAGGCCTATGGGAACGTCATCGTGATCGACCACGGCGGCGGCCTCTACTCCACATTCGGCCACCTGAGTGAGATCGGCGTCCACGAGGGGCAGGCCGTCAAGACCGGCGACATCATCGGGAAGAGTGGCAACACCGGGCTTTCGACAGGCCCGCATCTGCACTGGGAGATGGCGATCGATGGCGTCCTGATCGATGCCACGAAGCTGGTAGATGGCACAGACGGTGTGTGACCCCCGCCGCAGCCCAGTCGCCCTAACTGCACCTCGCCGCTACCCTCAAAGTATGCGCCTTGAGCTCGAAGTCGAAGGTCAGGCTGAGCGGTTCACCCCACCCGGGGGCGGCGCCAACCTTGCAGCCTTCCTCTCATTCGTGGCCATGCGCGGCTTCGGTGCGCAGCACCCGCTGATTGCGCTCGCTGATCGCCTGCACGACCAGTTCAAAGTAAAGCTCGGCCCGATGACCACCTTCTATGAAGCAGATGCCGACGACGACGAAGATCGCGCGAAGCTCGAACATGCCTGGCAGGATCCCGGGCTTCTTCGTGAGGCGTTCGAACAGTCCGCGTGCGCCTGCACCGCCGATGACCAGTGCCAGGCGCTCCTCCGGCGCGCGAGTGCGCCAGGTCTGCCCGCCGAAATGACATCGATGGTCGCCCCGCTGCAAAGAGCGGAAGCCTCCGGCGCGCGCGTCCGCATGGTGTACACCCTATGATGCGCCGCCGCCGATCCACGCGTGAGGCCCGCGAACGCTGGGTGTATGGCCGTACCGCACCGCTTGCCCGCCTCGTCGCAAGCCAGCCCCTCCAGGCGATGATCACCCCACGAGCGGACCGCATCATCGACCTCGTCCAGCTCGCGCCTGGCAAGCGCTACCTCGATATCGGCTGCGGGACAGCTACCTACGCCCACCTGCTCGCCAATCGCGCCGGTCTCGATGATGCGCCAGTCACCGTGGACCTGGTAGGCGCACCGTTTCCCGTTGACGTTCTCGCGGCCCCGGAACACCTGCCGTTCGCGAATGAGAGCTTCGACTGCATCACGAGCCTGTACTACATCCACCGCTTCGATGACGATGCAGTCCACGGACTGGGACGGGAGATTCGCCGCATCCTCGCACCAGGCGGCGCTGCCCTGGTGATGGATGTCGCACCCGTGTACAACGGTCCCCTCAATCGTCTCCACACATCGCTCATGAGCGCCGGGTGTGTGACTGCAGACCTGCGCGGCTGGGGGCGGCTTGCAGCACTCTTCACCGAGGCCGGCTACGACGCCATCGATCTCGTGAACGTAGGCCCGTTCTTCCTGCCGCCCGTCCCGCGCGTCGGGGTGTTGCTCAGACTTGGCAGCTAGTCTCGCCTACGGCTTGCCGATGCGGACGCGCCAGTCGGTGGGGCCCTGTTCGATGTAATCCCACGTGAACTCGCCCTTGTGCTCGGCTTCGAACTGGTAGTACAGCGGCTTGGGATCGTGGTCGTTGATCAGGATGAATCCACGGCCGGGGCCGAGCTTCTCGTACGTCTCGAAGATCATTTCGTGGCGGCGCGCGGGCGGCTCGGACCGGATATCGAGTTCGGCATCAGTTGCGGGCATGGCGTTGCCTCCATGTTCGTTGTGTTGATTGCAGCATGGCACATCCTCGCGCCCCGCTTGATAGACGTCATGACTATCCCCATAGGAAGTACACGCCGCCCTGTCCAGGCCGCTTGCGAATCTTTGCGTGGCGAGCAAAGCTCAGGGTGAGATCGCCGGAGGTGACCCTGGCCATGCCGAATATCCAGGATCTTCTTGAGAAGCCAGCTGACGCCAAACCGCTCGTCATGGAACTGCTCCACCGCGTCGATGACCCGGAGGTGGGCGTCAACATTGTGGATCTTGGCCTCGTCCGAAATGTGCAGATCGAGGATGACGGCGACGTTCGCGTAGAAATGACGCTCACTACGCCGGCCTGCCCGCTGGGGCCGTACATGCAGGATTCGATTGTCGATGTGCTCGGCGATGCCTCATGGGTGCGTGACGTCGATGTGAAGATCGTTTGGGAGCCGCCATGGAACCCGCACCAGGACATGACCGACGTGGCGAAGCGCCACCTCGGCTGGATTCGTTAGCCGGCCTTCGCCGCAAGGCGCCGCTCCTGGTGCTCGTGGCCTTCTGCCTGCTTGCCGGGCTTTGGGCCGGGCTCCTGCGGCTTGGGCTCGATGTACCCGAGCTGGACGCCTCCCTCCCCGCCGACCACGGCCCGCTGATGATTCTCGGGTTCCTCGGGACGCTCATCTCGCTTGAGCGCGCGGTTGCGCTTGGGCAGAAATGGGCGTTCCTCGCACCGCTCGGCGCCGGGCTTGGCATGGTGGTGACCCTCTTCGGAGGCGAAATCCCCGGCAACTGGCTGCTTGTTGGCGCGGGCGCGGTGCTGACCGCGGCCGCCATCGTCATCTTCATCCGGCAGCCTGCGTTGCACTCAGCCGTCATGGGCGGCGGCGCAGTCTCGTGGCTCGTCGGCGCCGCGCTCTGGCTCGATGGACGCACTGACCTGACGACGTTCGCGTGGCTCGCCGGCTTCCTCGTGCTCACGGTTACGGGCGAGCGCCTCGAACTCGCACGCTTCACACGCCTCGAACCACTCGCCCGCAACCTCTTCCTCGGCGCATCCGCCATCTTCGGCCTCGGCCTGCTCCTCATGTTCGCCGATGAGACGCTCGGCGCGCGCGTCGTCGGAGTGGGCTTGCTGGCGCTGGCCGCCTGGCTTGGCCGCTATGACCTCGCGCGCCGCACCATCCGCACGTCAGGGCTCACCCGCTACATGGCGGCCTGCCTGCTTGCCGGCTATGCCTGGCTCGCCATCGCCGGCGGTACCTGGATCGTCTCCGGGGCCGCCTACGGCTGGTCATACGACGCGAAGCTGCACACCGTCTTCCTCGGCTTCGTCATGTCGATGGTCTTTGGGCACGCTGCCGTGATCTTCCCGGCTGTATTCCGTGTGGCCGTCCCCTACAAGACGGCGTTCTGGGGACATCTGGTCTTGCTCCACGCGGGCCTGGCCGTGCGTATCCTTGGTGACGCCACCGCCAACCGCGATGCCTGGCAAACCGGCGGCGTCATCAACGAGATCGCGATCCTATTATTCATCGCCGTCGTTGGCGGCACCGCGTTCCGCGCGACACGCGCCCGCGCGCGCCGCCAGGGGCGTTCCCCAAACCTGGCGCCCGGCCTCTCCGCGCACGACCAGTTGCCCTCCATGCCACCTGCGGGCGACTTCGAAGCCTGACCCTGGGCAGGCGTGCCCGTTCCCACGGTTGCTAATGCACGACGAGGCCGCCAACGGGAGCTGCCTCCACGTGGCCAGTCGCAGGGCGCTGCACCGCGAGCGCCAGCGCCACTTCGACCAGTGACGACCTGCGCAGGCCGGCGACTTCGGCGAGCGGCGTCCACGCCAATTCGACAATGTCGCCGCCGCGCTGCGGGCACAACGCTCCGCCGGAGATGCGGACCGCGTAGAAAATCCCGACGTTTTGGTGCGGCCCGGGTCCTGGCGCGCGCTTCTCCCCCGCCGGGATCACGCGAGAATCGACTCCCAGCAACTGCTCAACGATGCATTCGCAACCCGTCTCCTCGGCGAATTCGCGCACCACGGCATCAAACGGATCTTCGCCGCGTTCGACGCGGCCGCCAGGCAGCGTCCAGTTAGTCTGGCCCGCTGGCGAAACGTACCGCGCGAGCAACACGCGCCCGTCCTCGATGCACACCGCGTAAGCCGCGAGGCGAAAGCTCATCGGCTCCATCGTAATCCACGCCTTTCCGCGGCTGCCCCGCTAGGGAATCTGCAGCCCCGGGGGCGTCACCACGTTAGCGACACGTCCGCCGCGATGGTAAAGCCGCGGCAGACGCGCCTGCAGTGCTGCGAACACCTCCCAGGTGATCGTCCCCGCTGTGTCCGCGACCTCATCCGCTCCGATGCAAGCCTCGCCCTGGTGTCCGACGAGTACCGCCTCATCACCTTCCGCCACACCCTCGACATCAGTGACATCGACGAGGAACTGGTCCATGCAAATGCGCCCCGCAGTGGGGCACCGTTGACCGTGAATCAGCACTGCGCCGGCGTTTGAATGGCTCCGCTGCCAGCCATCTGCGTAACCAACCGGGATGAGCGCCACCCGCGACGGACGTTCCGCCCGCCACGTGAGCCCGTAGCTCACGCCTTCACCCGCGGGTACGGCTGCCACACGCGCGACGCGCGCCTTGAGCGACAGAATGGGACGAAACCCGGGCGACGAACTGTTAGGCGGCAGTACCCCGTGCAGCGCGAGCCCAACCCGGACGCCGTTGTATCGCAATTCCGCCCGCCGCAACGCCGTCGCCGAATTCGCAGTGTGCCGGTAGGGGATCCAGGGCAGCCGCTCGGCGGCCACGGCGAACACCGCATGCTGCCTCTCCGCGAACGAGTCGTCGGCTTCGTCGGCGTTCGCCATATGCGTCGTGAGTCCTTCGACTTCGATGCCGGGCGACCGCCGCAGTTCCCCGGCCAGAGCCACCGCATCCTCGACGTCGAGCCCGAAGCGATGCAGCCCCGAATCGACTTTGACATGCACCTTCGCCGCGCGTCCCTGCGCCACAGCAGCCTCCGAAAGCGCCCGCCCCAACTCGCTCGAGTTCACTGTAAGTATTATGTCGTGCAACACAGCAGCCGCGGCATCGCGCGGGAAAGCGTGTCCCAACACCACGATTGGCCGCGTCACACCGAGTTGACGCAGCGCAATCGCCTCCGACGGCCACACTACCGCGAACCGCTCGACTCCCGCTCGCTCCAGCGCCGGCGCGATCCCTTCGACACCGGCACCGTACGCGTTCGCCTTTACAACCGCGATGATTTCGACCCGCGGCCCAACCGCGGCCCGCACCGCGGCCACATTGGCATCGAGCGCGTCGAGGTCGATTTCGATCCAACTGTTCAGTTCGCGCGTGGCCGGTTCGAGCAACATGCGGCGTCTCCGGTGAGCTTCGGCCCCTGGCGGCGGCGCGCCTTTTCCCACCCTTGTTGGTGCTTTGACCGCTAACCCGCCCGCAACCTAGCATCGACCGGGTGACGGGCACAGGCAACCGGCGCCGCCTCGCGCGTGGCTGGTGGTCCGTGATGGCGGTGGCTTGCCTTTGCGGAATACTGGCGGCCTGCGGTGGCGGCAACTCTCGTGGGCCCGCGTTGCCGGCCCTCGCTGGAGCACCTCAGCTCACCTCCGGCACGGAGACCGCTCGCGCAGCCATGGGCCTCTATGCGGTGCGCGCAGTCACGGCGCCCGAAGCTGTGGTTCGCGCTCAGGCGGCCCTCAATACCGCGATACTCCTTCGGCGGGCGTCGCCCGATGCACAGGTCGCAGCGCTGCTTCAGTTCGCCGCCGGCTCCGCACCCGCGCAGTCGCCCCTTGCCACCAGCGCGACCTATCTGCTCGGACGCGAACTTGCCCCGCACGACCCGGGTGCCGCCGCGAAAGCGCTGAAGCCGCTCGCGCAGCGTGACGGGCCGCTGCATCCTTACATCCTCGCGGCGTACGCATCGGCCCTGGATGCCGGCGGACACGCCTCCGCCGCCACAGACCAATGGAAGAAGTTGATTGCGCTCGATGCGCCGCCCCAGGCACTCCGCGAGCAGGCGTACCGCGCGCTGGCCGGTGACGCGCGCGGCGCGAAGGACCGGGCCGCGTGGCTAACGAAGCTCGTACAGCTAACCGCCGCGCCTGGAGACAGGTTCCTGCTCGCACAGGCCGCGAAAGACGCCGGTGATCGCGCGACCTTCCAGGCGCAGCTCGAGGCGATCATCACGGGCGCGCCCGGCGCCCATGAAGCGGTTCTCGCTGTCCAGGCATTGAAGACGGCCGGCCTACCCTTGGACGCGGGTGACGAGGCCCTTGTGGACTACCGCCACAGCGACTTCACCGCTGCCGAGCAGCTCCTGACCTCCGCCGCCGCCGCGCCCGGCATCACCCCCGCACAACGTACGTTCCGCCTCTATTACCTGGCCGCCAGCTACGAAGCCCAGGGCCAAAAGGCCAGGGCGATAGACACGTACGACAAGGCCGCCGCGACCGGCGCCGACTCGCCGTTTGTCCACCGGGCGAGGTATTGGGCCGCAGAAGTTATGGCAACTACCGGCGATGCGAAAGACGCCTCTGCGCGCTACGCCGCACTGGTGAAGGACGGTCCGGCCGGGGAGTTCACCGCCGAAGCTGCATTCCAGGCAGGTTACCTGCTCCTGCAGGCAGGCGACTCCGCGGGTGCCGTCGCAACGTGGCA
Source organism: bacterium (assembly GCA_017308185.1). Lineage (GTDB taxonomy): Bacteria > Chloroflexota > Dehalococcoidia > Tepidiformales > Tepidiformaceae > JAFKFP01. The sequence continues at coordinate 16,027 of JAFKFP010000166.1, forward strand.
GAGCCTTGGCCCGGCGCTCTCCTCCAATCCGAGAGCGCTCTACTGGGAAGGCCGCGCGGCCACCACCGCCGGGATGTCTGCTGCGGCCGCTTCGGCATTTCAGGCGGCCGCGAAGGCCGCGCCCTCAGGCTTCTATGGCATCGAAGCCTCCGCGGCGCTCACCGGCGCCGCATTCGATGTCAGCTTTCACGACCTACGGCCCGACCCAACAATCGACTGGGACTCCGTGAAAACCTGGTTGACGAAGGTCAAGGGGCCCGGCGCTATCCCGGGGCCTGCAACGGCTGCTGCAGAACTCGCTGCCGTGGGATTGCGCGCCGATGCACGGCAGGCGCTCATCGACCAGGGAACCGCGGCGGACCCATGGGCCCTGTTGGGGCTCATTCGCGAAGCCCGCGCCGCTGGTCTGTACGATGCGTCCGGGACGCTCGCATCGAAACTCGTGTCCTCACTCGGACTCACCGACGACGACCTGCCCCCTGCCGTGCTGAGACTCGAGTTCCCGCTGAATTATGTTGAGTCGCTCGTCAGGGCAGCCTCGGCGAACAACATTGACCCGCTGTTCCTCGCTGCGACGATCTATCAGGAGAGCGCCTGGGACCCCGAAGCGGGTTCCAGCGCGGGGGCGATGGGGCTTATGCAGCTGATCGAACCGACGGCTGCGAGCGTGGCGCAAGACCACGGCCTCGGCTCCGTTTCCGTGGCAGACCTTTTCCAGCCGGACCTCAGTATCGAACTTGGCGCCAGCTTCCTTGGCGACCAGTTGAAGACGTTCGGAGGCCCGGCGCTCGCGCTTGCGGCGTACAACGCCGGGCCGGGCAACGCGGCACGCTGGCAGGCCGGTTGGGACGGAGTGGATGCCGCCACACTGGTCGCAGAGATGGACTTCAGCGAGACCGCAACTTATGTCGAGAATATCTATGCCTGGTACGTGCTCTACAGGGCAGCCTATGTACCCGGATGAACGCGACGGACGCATTCGCGCCTGCGGTTGACGCGTGCTATGTTCAGTGTTCACGTCATCAGCATCGGAGGCGCCACTGTGGCGACCAAGCGCACGTACCAACCACATCGAATCCCTCGCAAGCGTAACCACGGCTTCATGAAGCGCATGTCAACGCGCGCAGGCCGCCTCGTGCTCAAGGCGCGGCGTGCTCGTGGCCGCAAGCGCCTGACCGTCGTCTAGGCTGAAGGAGGCCGCGGCATGGACCGCGCCCATCGCCTTCGTAAAGGCCCGGAGTTTGAGCGCACATACCGCGAGGGGACCGTGACGAGCGGTCCCCTCGTCGTTTTGCGCCTTGTATCGAATGATATGGGGCTGACCAGGTGGGGCTTTGCGGTGGGGAAGCGCGTTTCGAAGCGTTCAGTCGTGCGCAATCGTATTCGGCGACGCCTCAGAGAGGCCGCGCGCACGCTCGCGGTGCGGGAAGGGTACGATGTAGTCGTGACTGCGCGAACCGGCACGATTGAGGCGAGTTACAAACACCTGTCGAAGGCACTTGAGCGCGCGGCGCACCGCGCTGGGCTCTTGGCGGACGCTCCCCATGCTTAAGTACCCGTTGCTATGGCTGATTCGCGGTTACCAGGCGACATTCTCCGTAATTTTGCCTGCGAGTTGCCGCTTTGAACCCTCCTGCTCGCACTACGCCTACGAAGCCGTTGACCGCTATGGCGTATTCAAAGGCACGTGGCTGGCGATCAAGCGACTGTCGCGATGTCGTCCTGGGGGCGGAAGCGGCATCGACCCGGTCCCCTGACATACAAGGGCGAGGGTTGCTTCGGCGCGAACGTGTTTCACGTGAAACATCAACCCGAAGATCGCCGGTCGCACCTTGCGACCATTGCACAGGTCTGCGGCAGGTCATCAACACGGGGGCACCTGCGGTACATAACTCCTGCCAATGGCGTTGGTCTCTGCAGGGAGCCAGCGCCGGTATCGCACAGCGCGCCATGGCGGGCATCGATCCATGAGTGTGAAGAACGTATGTTCGTACCGCCAAGACGTTTCACGTGGAACTCTTTCCGTTCATCGGCTCCCGCGAAAGACCTTTCCTCCCCCTCTGCCCCTTACGTCGAGCCCTGCTACCATCAACCCGTGAAGTCGCCCCGCCGGCTGGCGTTCCTGCCTGCCCTCATCGCCCTCGTCTTCCTTGCCACTGCTTGCGTTGGGACCGTCAACCCCGAGGGTTGGGCCGCGCCTGTGTTCAATGGCAACAACATCTACTTCCTCCAATCGCACAACCGCCTGGCGCAGGCGCGCATCCCCAGTGACAACAAGACGAACCTCGATTGGGTGTTCCCCGATAAGAACAACGCCGAACAGAAAAACGACAAGCTGCAGGCGGTCTACGGCGCTCCAGTCATTCAGGACGGCGTTATCTACCTGACGTCGTACTCCGGAGGCGTCTACGCGCTTGACCAGGCGACCGGCAAGCCCAAGTGGCACGTCACCGGAAGCACGATCAGCGGCGACGTCGTGGGGGGCGCCGGCGTCGGCGCCGGGGTGGTCGCATTTGGCACGACTAACGGCCACCTCTATGTCGTGAACATGTCGGATGGCAAACCCGCGCCGAATTGGCCGAAAGACGGCTTGACGCTTTCCGACGGCGTTTGGGCCGACCCCATCGAGCACAACGGCACCCTCTATGTGGCGACCATGGGGGGAGACCTGTTCGCTTATTCGGTCGCAAATGGGCCCGGTAACCCCGTCTGGGGGGAACCCTTCCACACTGAAGGCGGTGGGGCCATACCTGACCTCGCGCTGCTCGACGACACGCACCTCTTCGTCCCGAGCATCAACCGCCACGTGTATGTGCTCGATATCTCCAATGCCGCAGCATCCAGGACGCAGGTCGATTTCAAGGCGTCGGACTGGGTATGGACGAAGCCGGCGTTCAAGAACAACGTCATGTACTTCGGCGACTTCGCGGGACACATCTACGCAGTCGACATAACAGGTGGCCCAAATGGGAAGATGATGTGGCCACAGCCTGCGACCGCCGACGGGAACCGCGTGAAATCTGGGCCCGCGATCGTGGACAATGTCCTCGTCGTGGCCGACCGAAATCCCATCGTGCGCTTCATCGACTTGCAGAGCGGCAAGCAGCTCAACGCTGTGCCTATCACAGGCAACGGCACCGTACGCGCCGACCTCGAGACGCATGGCAACGAGGTCTACATCGTCACCACAAGCGGAGGCCTGTACATCGCCCATCCCGATAACCGATCGGTGACGGAAGTCCAGGTAGGTGGGCGGCAGTAATGGGCGAGATCAGTGCCATCTTCAATGTCGCCCTCCTGAACCCGATGATCGCGTTCCTGATCATCCTGAATAACCTGTTGTTCAACAGCTTCGGGCTCGCGATCATCGCCTTCACCATCATCATCCGCCTCGTGACGCTTCCCCTGACGTTGCGCCAGCTTCACGCGACGCGCGCCATGCAAACCATCCAGCCCAGGATCCAGGAGGTAAATAAGAAATTCAGCGACCCCCGGCGCCGCCAGGAAGAGATCATGAAGCTCTACCGTGAAGCCGGCGTCAACCCACTTGGCTGCGTCGGCCCAATGATCATCCAGCTCCCGATCCTCTGGGCCCTGTATGACGCCGTCCGCCTTGCCCTCGGGACAGCCCCCGAAGCGCTCGAACGCCTCTCCGGCCACCTCTACTCCTGGAGCTTCCTCCAGCACGCCGTCCCTCTCCAGGACCACTTCCTCGGCATGGACCTCCGTACAGCCAACTGGCTCATGGTCGTGCTGGTGGCCGTTACCACGTGGGCGCAGACCAAGACATCGACGACGGCCGTCGTCGACGATAAGCAGAAGGCTCAGCAACAGATGATGGCTTACATGATGCCAATCGTCTTCGCCTTCTTCGCCCTGAGCTTCCCGAGCGGTGTCAGTCTCTACTGGGTCGTGAACTCCATCGTCGGGGTGGTCTTCAATGTATTTGTCTATGGCCTCCATATCCCGATGATGAACATCAGCATCGACCCCCTTCTCAAGCCGGCCAGGTCGGCCCCCGCCCTTGTTGCCGGCGGGCATGGCGACTCGGCTGCTGCTGCAGTTACACCCGTTCCAGAATTGAGGACGACCAATGGATCAAGCCGAAGCAAGCGGCAAAACCGTAGAAGACGCTCTTAAGCAGGCTCTCTCGCGCCTGGGCGCTCGCGCCGATGAAGTCGAGATAACCGTCCTGGATGAAGGCAAGCGCGGCTTCTTTGGCCGCGGTGGCCGCGATGCCCACGTCCGCGTGGTACGCGCCGAAGGTGGCAGCTATGAACCGGCTGCCGCCGCCCCGCCCGATACCCGCATCCCGCACAAACCCGCGGGATCAGCTCCCCGCCAACGCTCCGGGCAGGGCCAGCGCAACGGCGGCGGCAGGCGCACGCAGGGACGCAACCGCCCAGCGGCCGACGCCGCTGCTCCGAAACTCACCGCCGAGGACTTCCTTGTGCCCGGCCAGAAGCCGGCCTCTGCCCCAGATGCCCGCGGAGGCCGCCCCGCAGGTGGCCGGGGCCGCGGCGAACGGAGCGGCGGCGGCGACCGGCCGCAGCGCAGCGGCCGCAGCTCCCAGCACCGCGAACATCACCGCGACGACGAGCCCCACATCGACCCGGACATCAACGCCGAAGAGGTAGACTTCGCCGCTGGCATCGTCGACGATCTGCTGCGCATTCTCGACATAACGGCAGAGATCTCGATCCGCGAGCCCGTCACGCCCGGCGATGGACTCGGAAACGCATTGGCCGTCATCGACATCATGGGAGATGACCTCGGGCTTCTCATCGGCCGCCGTGGCGAGACGCTGCTCTCGATGCAGTACCTCGTAAACCTCATCGTCGGCCGCCGCTACCCGGGCCGCGGTGGAGTCACCGTCGATGTCGAGCACTACCGGCACCGCCGTGAAGAGCAGGTCATCGCCCTGGCGCACCGCATGGCCGACCGCGTTAAGGAAACCGGCGCCCCGATCACGCTCGAACCGATGACTCCAGCCGAGCGCCGCCTCGTCCACATCGCCTTCGTCGATGACGAAGAGATCGCAACGAATAGCGTCGGCGAGGGTGACAACCGGAAAGTCGTCATTAGTCTCAAGCAGTGAGGTATCGCCAGTGGCCAGCCCACGAGTCGTCGTAGCCGGAAACCTGGTCCTGGACCAGGCCGATGGCGGCGCGTGGGTACCCGGCGGCCCGGCCCTGTATGCTGCCCGCATGGCGAAGGCGCTCGGTGCCGAGGTGACGCTCGTGACTGGCCGGCCTGCTGGTTACCCGGCGGGGGCTCTCCGCGGCCTCGATCTCATCGAGCGTCCCGCCGAGGCGGCCTGCCGCTACGCGAATACGTACGACGCCCAGGGCAACCGCGCACAGGTCCTGCTCGACCCCGGTGAGCCGCTTGTTAGCGAGACATGGCCCGGTGGGCTCATCGATGCCCTCATCGTCGCTCCCGCCTACCACGAACTCACCGCGCTTCCGCCGGTCGATGCACGTGTGGTGATGGTGAGCCTCCAGGGCCCGCTTCGATCCGTCGACGGCGATCGGCGCGTGGTGCACGCGGCCGATGCTGTTGCTGCGGCCACGCCCTTCATAGAACCCGGCGCCTTCGCCTCCTTCAGCGATGAAGACGTCGCCGACCCGGAAGCGCTCGCCCGCCACCTCGCCGCCCGGCGGATGACCGTGGCGGTGACGCGCGGCCACCGCGGCGCCACGCTGTTTGAAGGCGGATTTCGGCGAGAAGTGGCGTCGCTCCCTGCCGACCCGGTCGACCCAACGGGCGCCGGCGATTGTTTCGCTGCCGCGTGGGCTGTGCGCTTCGCCGAAACTGGCGACCTGGGCGAGGCGTGTGCATTCGCCCTCGCGGCAGGCGCCCTCGCCACGGAGAAGCCGGGCCTTGAGGGTGTCCCCACCCGCCGTGAGGTCGAAGAGCGGGCGCGTCACGCACAATCGCCGAAAGGAGTGGTGGCATGACGGCCCGCGTGGTCACATTCGCAAACCAGAAAGGCGGCGTGGGGAAGACCACGACCGCGGTCTCACTCGCCGCTGCCCTTGCCCGGCACACCCAGAAAGTGCTCCTCGTCGACCTCGACGCGCAGGCGAACGCCACCAGCGCGCTTGGCGTCGATAGCAGCAGCCAGCCCGGCATCTACGATGCGTTGCTCGATGGCCGCGAGATTGCAGAGTGCGTGGTCGAACTGCCCGAGGAGGGCATCAGCATCATCCCGGCGAGCCGCGAACTCTCCGGCGCCGAAGTCGAACTCGTCCCCCTCATGGCACGTGAACAGCGGCTCACCACCACCCTCGCGCCGCTCCTCGAGAGTTACGACTGGATCCTGCTCGACTGCCCACCCTCGCTGGGATTGGTGACGATTAACGCGCTCACCGCGAGCACGAACGTCGTCATCCCGGTGCAGTGCGAGTACATGGCGCTCGAAGGGCTTAGCCGCCTGACGGAAACCCTGGAATTGGTGCGCCGGAACCTGAACCCGCAGCTTTCCATCCTTGGCGTGGTCCTTACGATGTTCGATGTCCGCACCCGCCTCTCCCAGGACGTCGTCGATGAGGTGCGCAAACACTTCGCGGAGACGCTCGCGACGGTCATCCCGCGCTCAGTGAGGCTCAGTGAAGCCCCAAGCCATGGCTGCTCCATCTTTCGGTACGAACCAGAGGGGCGTGCTGCCCAGGCATATGATTCGGTCGCCCGGGAACTGCTCGAACGCGTGAGGGTTGCCGTATGACACAACCACGCCGCGGCCTCGGGAGAGGACTCGACGCACTCTTCGGTACGCACACAGCCCCGGATGGCGACACTCCCGCCGCAGTCGAAGCCGCGACCGCCGATGCCCCGGCCGTGCCGCCTTCGGCCGAGCAGCCTCGGCGCGCGCCCGAACGGCTCGACATCGACCTCATCTCGCCGAACCCCGAACAGCCGCGCACCCACTTCGAACCGGACCAACTGCGCGAACTGGCCGAGTCGATCCGCGAGCACGGCATCCTCCAGCCGCTCGTCGTAAGCCGCGATGAAGATGGCGGCTACCGGCTCATCGCGGGTGAACGCCGCCTCCAGGCGGCGCGCCTGGCCGGGCTTCCCACCGTTCCCGTCGTCATCCGTGAGGCGTCGGGCACCGACCTGCTCGAACTCGCACTCATCGAAAACATCCAGCGCGCCGACCTGAATGCCATCGAAGAAGCGATGGCCTACCGCCGCCTCACGGAGGAGTACGGCCTCACACAGGAAGAGGCGGCGAAGCGCGTGGGCAAGAGCCGCGTCACGGTTGCGAACGCGCTGCGCCTGCTCCAGCTCGAATCCGAGATTCGCCGCAGCCTCGTGGCGGGCGAAATAAGCGAGGGGCATGCGCGTGCCTTGCTCGGGCTGCCCGAAGGCCGCGGCCGCGTGAACGCCTGGCGCGAGGTCATCGCCCGCTCGCTGAGTGTGCGCGAGACGGAAGCGCTCGTGCGCCGCACGCTTGCGGCCGCCGATGCTCCCTCTGCGGACCCTCAGCGCGAGACGAGCCCGCGGCGCGATGCCAACCTCGCCGATATCGAAGGACGGTTACGCCGCCGGCTCAGCACACGTGTCACCGTCACTCGTGCCCGCAAGGGTGCGCGCATCGCCATCGAATGCTACAGCGCCGAGGAATTCGCGGGCGTTGTCCAACAACTCCTGGGGGAAGAACTATGAGCGCCGAATCCCGGCTCACCGAGCTTGGCATAACATTGCCACCCGTCCCGAAGGCCGCCGGCCTATATGCGCCACTCGTGCAGACGGGCAATCTCGTCTTCATCGCCGGTCAGGTGCCCGTTGTCGATGGCAAGCCGGCGTCGCTTGGCAAATGCGGGGATGCGGTGAGCATCGAGCATGGCGCTGAGCTTGCGCGGCAGTGCAGCCTCCAGGCGCTTGCGCTCGTACGCGCGCACCTCGGGACGCTTGATCGCGTGGTGAGTGTGCCGCGCGTCGCGGGCTATGTCGCCGCGGCGCCCGGCTTCACCGATGCACCGCTCGTGGTGAATGGCGCATCGCAGGTGCTGCTCGACCTATTCGGCGAACCGGGACGCCACGCACGCGTGGCTATCGGCGTGGCCGAACTCCCGCTGAACGTCCCGGTGGAAGTGGAGTACCTGTTCGAGGTGAGCGCGGGGTAGCGCCCACCTCGTCCGACGCATTCGCGCTAGAGTCCCTGTTCGCGGCAGAGGTCCTCATCGAACTTGATGTTGCCGGTATAAGCCGGCGGCTGCTCGCAGATCCAGACTGCGCCCTTCGCCATGTAGACGGCGCGTTCGAAATTGAGGTCCGGGTTCTCCTTATCGTTCCCGGCGAAGAGGTTGCCGGGCGTCTTGATGCGCCCCTGCGGCGAAAGGACATTGACCGAGATCTTGTCGTCCTGGAGGTCGATCGCCAGCGACTGGCTGAGCCGCTCGAGGCCAGCTTTGACCATCCCATAGAAAGGCCCGCCCCCGCGCTTATCCTTGTACGGCCCGGGCCCGGGAAACACGCCCGCCACCGAGGACACATTGATGATGTGGCCGCCGCCCGCCGCGCGCATGTGCGGGATAGCTTCGCGCATGAGCATGATCGGGCCGCGCAAGTCCACCTGCCAGATGAGTTCGATGTGCCGCGGCTGGATGGATTCGATGCTGCCTGGCACGAGGATCGCCGCGTTGTTGACGACGATATCGAGCCGTCCGAAGGTGTCGATCGTCTTCTGCACACCTGCGGTGATGCTCTCGGTGTCGCGCATATCTATGCGGATGGCCGCCGCCTTGCCGCCGGCCGAGGTGATCTCCTGCGCGACGCTGTGTATCGTCCCGGGCAGGCGCGGGTCGGTGACTTGCTCGGTCCGTGCTGTGACAGCGACGCTTGCACCCGCCGCGCCCAGCGCAAGTGCAATATCTTCGCCGATGCCGCGGCTTGCACCGGTCACCAGCGCGACCTTTCCTTCCAGGCTCATGTCTGTGCTCCTTCGTGTTCAGATGAATGGTGGTGCGGATTCTACTCGCAACTACGAAACAAGGCTCCGCGGCCACGAGCCGCCGGTACCGTGACCAGCTGGTGATCGCTGGCGCCGGATGGCTAACGCAACGGCCACTCGTGTGGCAGGGCGGCGAACCACATGACGTCGCAGCGCTGACCCTGCCAGACGCCGTGATCGCGCATTGTCCCTTCGTACTGGAAGCCTGCCCGGCGGGCCACAGCGATGGAGGCCTCGTTGTCTGTCACGATGGTCACGAACGCCCGCGCGGCGCCAAGCTCGAACAGCCAGCGCGTCATCAGGATCGCTGCACGAGTCGCATAGCCGTGTCCGCGCGCAGCCGGCGCGAGCCAGTAGCCGAACTGCACGACGTCCGCCTTTGACCAATCGTCCATGCCACAGCAACCAGCCAGCTCCCTCGTCTTCGCGTCTACGATCGCGAAGACGACCGGCGAACGGCCGCCGCCGGCGTCGAATGCACGCCAGTCCGCAGCCCAGCCATCAATGATGGCCTCGGCGTCGCCGAGCGATACCGGTGATGGGCGTCCAAGCCGGTCGAGTGCGCCGTTGAAACGCAGGATTGCCGGGTCGGCGAACGCTTCTGCCATGAAGCCCGCGTCGTCTTTCAACCACGGCCGGAGAGTGACCACGCCGTCGGAAAGCTCCATGCGAAAAGTATCAAGGCAGGCCCCCGCAGGCGTCCACGGAGGATCGCGCCTATCCGCTCCCGTGCCTGTTTTCCCCCTCCGCCTGTGCGCCTCGCATGCGGTGGTATGCTGTCTCCATGGCGCTCGATAGGGCCGCGCGGCGCACCAAAGCCGAACTCGTCTACGAGGCGCTTCAGACTGCCATCCTCTCCGGCCGCATTGGCGAAGGCGAACACCTGCGCCAGGAGGACATCGCCGCGAAGTGGGGCGTCTCCCAGACACCCGTGCGCGAAGCTTTCCGGCGGCTCGAATCCGAGGGACTCGTGGAGCACGCACCGAACCGCGGCATCGTGGTGAGAGGCATTCCATGGACGCCGCCGCCCGCGCCACTCGATGCCCTCGCCCGCCGCTGGGACGAACTCGTGCGCGACCCCGATTCCGTGCCCGGCAGCGATTTTCCCTAGGCCGCCGAGAATTGTTGACCACATTCGTCGATTTTGTCGCCTAACTGCGCTACGGTAGAAGCGCCACGAGCGTCCCCGTGCCCGTGCCGTACACATCCCCATTGCCGGAGGCAAGTGCCATGACGTCCCCCACGGCCGCGATCGAAGACCGCGGCTACGCCCACCCTGATGTACTCGTTTCAACCGATTGGGTGGCCGCCCATCTCACCGATCCTGGTGTCCGTATCGTCGAATCGAACGAAGACCAGCTCCTGTATCCCTCGGGCCATATCCCGGGCGCCGTCCAGGTAGACTGGGCCGCTGACCTGAATGACCAGGTGCGGCGCGATTACCTCAGCAAGGCCGGCTTCGAAGCACTCATGAGCCGCATCGGCGTCACCCGCGATACGACCGTCGTGTTCTACGGCGACAAGAACAACTGGTGGGCGACATACGCCTTCTGGGTGTTCCAACTCTTCGGCCACACCAATGCGAAGGTCATGGATGGCGGACGCTTGAAGTGGGAGCAGGAAGGCCGCGAGATGACGCGCGAAGTGCCGTCGTACCCGGCCACCAGCTATACCGCCCCCGAGCGCGACGACTCTACGGAACGCATCTTCCGCGATGAGGTGCTTCGCTATCAGGCGGCAGGCAAGCAGCTCGTGGATGTCCGCAGCCCCGGCGAGTTCAGCGGCGAAGTCACCCACATGGCCGGTTACCCGCAGGAGGGCGTGCTCCGCGGCGGCCACATCCCCGGCGCGAAGAGTGTCCCGTGGAGCCGCGCTGCCAATACCGATGACGGCACCTACAAATCTGCCGATGAGCTCCGCGCCATCTACGAGCAGGAACAGGGCATCAACGGAAAGGATGAGGTGGTCACCTATTGCCGTATCGGCGAGCGCAGCAGCCACACCTGGTTCGCCCTCAAATACCTGCTCGGCTACCCCAACGTCCGCAACTACGACGGAAGCTGGACCGAGTGGGGCAACTCGGTGAACGTCCCCGTCGAGAAGTAACACCTCGGCAGTAGCCCGTGGGAGAGGCGTGGGAACTTTTCCCGCGCCTTTTCCGTTGGGGCCTATGCGGCACTTTTCAGACACACGCCGCGGGCCTACGGTGCCAGGGAAGGGCCCGGGAAGGAGCGCACACCATGTCTCGGATGAACCACCATCTGCACCGTTGCCTGTTCCTGGCCGCCGCCGCCCTGGCCGCACTCGGCATCGCTGGCGCCGTTTTCGCCCAGGGCGCGCCGATGACGCCGGTGACGACGCCCTCGGCGTCCCCATCGAGCGTAAGCACCTATACAGCATCCGTGACCGCGACAGCGACAGTTGCCGGCGGACAGCCGACGCCGAACGCGCCAGCCACGGGCTCCGGCGCGGCCGCGTCCCGCCCCTATGACGCGTGGCTCCTCGGCGCGGGCATCGCTGCGATGATTGTGGTTGCCGTCGCGGGTGGATGGGTGGCCCTCAATGGGGTCTCCCGCCCTGAGCGATAGCTCCCGCGGCGCACGCTCGACGGGCCTTGTTAGACTGTATACATGACCACCATTCCCGCACCGCTCGAGACGGTGCTTGCTGACTTCGATTTCGTCGACCGTGCCGAGCGCATTGAACTTCTTATCGAGGCCGCCGACCGCTTCGAGGAAGTCCCGCCGCGCATCGCCGAACGCCCATTCTCTGAAGAAAACCACGTCCAGCACTGCGAATCCGAAGCCTACGTCTGGGCGGAGGACAACCCTGATGGCACGCTCAAGTTCTTCTTCGCTGTCGAAAATCCCCAGGGCATCTCTGCCAAGTCGTGGGCTGTCATCATGGACGAGACGCTCTCCGGTCAGCCGCTCGAACAGGTGGCCGCTGTGGACGCACAGACGGTGTTCCGCATCTACGGCAAGGACCTCTCCATGGGCAAAGGCCAGGGCCTGACGGGCATGCTCTCGCACGTCACGCACGCGGCCCGGCTTCGTTTGGACGCGCGACGAACCGCTTCTGCCCGCAGCTGAACGGCGGCAGCCGCTGCCGTTTAGGCCACTGGCGCGCGTAGCCGGAAACGCGCAGACTGAAGAGCGATGTGGATCGTTATTGTTGTGGTGGCGGTGGCTGCGCTCGTTGGCGTGCTGGCACTCATCTGGTACCTCACACGCAACGTGGACCGCTCCGAAGAGGGCCGCGAGCCGAAGCCGTGGATCGACCATTCGCTCGACGACTGGCGCAAACAGCGCAACGCCGAAGCTGAGGCCGATCGCATCGCGCGTGCCCATGCCCCACGCGACCTGCACGAAGGCGCTGCAGCCGAAGAACAGGCCATCCAGAAGACACACACGCGCTGGGGCGGCTGAACGCGCCGCGCTTTCCAGGAACTTTCCTCCCCTGCTAGACACGGTATACAAACCCAACCGATGATAGGCGTCCACCACTGAATCGGAGGACTGTCATGGCTGAAGCAGCCGTCCCTACACCGCCGGGCGTTGTGCCCTACCTGACCATCGCCGGCGCGAGCGACGCGATCGAGTTCTACAAGAAGGCGTTCGGCGCAACGGAGCTGTCGCGCATGCCAGGCCCTGACGGCAAGCTCATGCATGCCGCACTCGCGGTCAATGGCGGCGTAATCTTCCTCTCGGACGACTTCCCGGAGATGAACGATGGCAAGGGCGGCAGCCCGAAGGCACTCGGCGGTTCGGCCGTAACGATCCACCTGACGCTTTCCGATGTTGATGCCGCTTGGGCGCAGGCTGTCGCAGCGGGGGCCGAGGTGGTGATGCCCCTCGAAACACAGTTTTGGGGCGACCGCTACGACCAACTCCGCGACCCCTTCGGCCACTCGTGGTCGCTCTCGCAGCCGGGCGCTGCACTGTCACCCGAGGAGATCGAGAAGGCGATGCAGGCGCAGCGGTAGGTGCCCCGGCACCAAGTCCAGGTCGGGCCAGCGTCGTCGGTACCGCGACCGCCAGGGAGCGGCAGTGGCCAGCACCCGAACGCCCATCGAGTCCGATGGGCGTGTCGAGCCGGATCGGGGTCAGTACCGCGACCGGCAGGGAGCGGCGGCCTCGCACGCAGTCCCGCGTTTTGATTGCCCGCAACACCCGCCTGCCGTACCGTGCATAACGACAACACAAGAGCCGGAGACAGCAGGTCCCTGTGTGACCGCCGCGAGGCGGAGGGATAAGCCGTAAGGCGCCTGCCGAGGCAGTGGATAGCGACTCGCCGCGTGTGCGCGCGACTCGCACGCGATCCCTGCCCTGCGCGGGGATTTTCTGTCTCCCGGCCGACGAATGCGCGGGCCCCGGCCCGCACCAACAGCCGGAGATGCGTATGCCTACTCCCCGGAAGGCCGCAATGCTGAGCGAGATCAAGGACCGCATGGAGCGGGCCTCGGTCGCCATCAGCGCGGATTACCGCGGCCTCACCGTCGCCCAGATCACCGCACTTCGCCGGGCGCTCCGCCCGGCCGATGTCGATGTGAAAGTCGTCAAGAATACCATCGCCGCCATGGCCGCCAAAGAAGCCGGCCGCGCCGAGATGGCCGAACTGCTCCAGGGCCCCACGGCTCTCGCCATCGGCTTTGGCGACCCCATCGCTCCCGTCAAAGCCTTCACCGAGCATGTCCGCGCGAGCAGGCTCACCATCCAGGTGCATGGCGGGTGGCTCGAAGGCAAGGTCCTCACGCCCGCCGAAGTCGAGTCGCTCGCCACGCTCCCGTCGAAGGACCAACTCATTGCTGACGTCGTCGGCAAGCTGCAGAGCCCGCTCTACAACTTCGCCGGCCTTATCACCGCGACGATGCGCAACTTCGCCGGGCTGGTGGATGCCCGCGCGACACAACTCGAAGAACAGGGCGCCTGAGCGCACCCCAACAACCAAGGAGACAACACTCACATGGCAACGAAAGTCGAAGACGCACTCGAAATCATCAAGGGCATGACCATCCTCGAACTTCGCGACCTGAACAAGGCCATCGAAGATGAGTTCGGCATCACCGCCAGCGCGCCGATGATGGTCGCCGCTGGCGCGGCAGCTGGTGGTGGCGCTGCCCCGGCCGCCGCCGAAGAGGAGAAGACGGAATTCAACGTCACCCTCAAGAGCTTTGGCGACAACAAGATCAACGTGATCAAAGCGATCCGCGAAGTCGTCTCCGGTCTGGGCCTCAAGGAGGCCAAGGACCTGGTCGAGTCCGCGCCCGCCAAGATCAAGGAAGGCACCTCTAAGGAAGACGCTGAAGCCATCAAGGCGAAGCTCTCCGAGGCTGGCGCCGAAGTCACCATCGACTAACTTCGAATCTCACGGTTCGAATCGCGGGGGCAGGCTCCACGGCCTGCCCCCGTTTGTGATCTAGCGGAAAAGCCGCTCGATCAGGTCGTCGCGGCTCAGGCCGAAGTGGTCTCGAACCGCAGCCAGGATGGCACTCGTGCGGATTGTGGTCGGCGTACCGATCAGCGTGCCGGTCACCCCCGCGGCAGCTGTTGCGAAGGGGGCCGCCGCCGGTGGCGTCGCCGTCGCGGTGGGGTCGCTTGTGTGCCGACAGCACCATCGCCGCCATGCGATTCGTTGGCTGCCCGCACGGCCAGGTACCCGCCCGCCGACACGGCCACAACGGCGATGACTCCTGCCGCCGGTGCGAGCCAGCCGGTGAACGCGAGCGGCAACCAGCCCCATCGCCGTCCGCTCGCGGATGCAAGGGCCGCGCGCTGTCCATCGGTCATGAGCTTGGCGTGGAGATGCTTGAGGTGGAAGCGGAGCGCGTTGTGCTTGAGGCCGAGGCGCTCGGCGATCTCGTTGTTACTCAGCCCTTCGCGGGCGAGGCGCAAAATTTCGCGTTCGCGGGGTGTGAGTTCCTCGCCGCGCCGATGGCGGTCGTCGTCCACGGAGTCTCCCTGTCACTTTCGGTGGTGGATCGACGATATTGCCCACGTGAGCCAGGTGTCGCTACCCCTATGCACCGCCTGTTCTAGGCGCCCGAAATCCGCACGCTCCGCCCCTCCCAGAACGGTGCCCGGAGCTCGCGCTTCAGGATCTTCCCTGCGCCCGATTTCGGCAGCGGCCCCTCGCTGATATCGATCTGCTTCGGCGCCTTGTACGCCGCGATCAGTGCGTGGCAGTGCGCGATCAGCGCCGCCGGCTCGATGGGTTCGCGGAGCACCACCGTCGCATGTACCGCCTCGCCCCAGCGCTCGTCCGGCACACCGAACACCGCCGCCTCGAGTACCGCGGGGTGGCTGTAGAGCGCCTCCTCGACTTCCGTGCTGTACACGTTCTCCCCTCCAGTCACGATCATGTCTTTCGCGCGGTCGACGAGGAACAGGTACGAATCTTCGTCCATGTACCCCACGTCGCCCGTGCGGAACCAGCCCTCGTTGAGCACCTGCGCCGTCTCGCCGGGCAGCTTCCAGTAGCCGGCCATCACATTCGCACCGCGGATGGCGACTTCCCCCACAGCGCCGCGGGCGGCATCGTTCCCTTCTGTGTCGAGCACACGGATATCGACGCCGATGATTGGCTGCCCGCAAGACCTTGCCCGCGGCGTATCGAGGATCCCCTCCTCGCCCACAAGCATCGTCGCGAATGGCGACGTTTCCGTGGCGCCGTAGCTGTGGATCAGGCTCGCGCCGGGGAAGTTTGCGTGTGCGTGACGCAGCGTCTGGGTGGCGATCGGCGACCCACCGTGATGGATCGCGCGAAGCGACGAGACATCTCGTGGGCGGCGCGCCTGTTCCTCGTTGATGGCCGCCAGCATCGTCGGCACGAAGAGCGCATCGGTGACCCGGTGCTGTTCCACGAGATCAAGCGCAGCCGCTGCCTCGAATGCCGGCAAGATGACCTGCAGGCCCGCATGCCAGACCGTGGGCAGGACTGCTACGGAGCCGGCCGCGTGGTAGAGGGGCGCAGCTACCAGCCAGCGCGTCCGTGGTGTGAACGGCGCCTCGGCCTGGAAGTGCAACGCGTTCGCGATGAGGTTCCCGTGGGTGAGCATCACGCCCTTCGGCTTGCCCGTAGTCCCGCCCGTATAGAACAACCCGGCGATGTCGTCTTCGCGCACATCGTCCGGGAAGGGTGACCGTGGAGCGTGCGTCAGCAACTCTTCGTACTCGGAGTCCAGCCGGATGACGTGCTCCACGCCAGAACCGAATGGCCCCGCATCGCGGTCGCAGAACAGCACGCGCGCCCCCGAATCATCGAGGGCGTAGCGCAGTTCGGTATCCGTGTGGCGATGGTTGAGCGGCACGATAGCAAACCCCGCACCGGGCGCCGCTTGATAGAGCTCGAGGTAGCGGTGGCAGTTCGCGCCCATCACGGCCACGCGGTCGCCACGGCGCATCCCCATTGCGGTAAGGGCTCCGGCGAGCCGCTGGCAACGATCCCAGGTTTCGGCGTACGTGAGCGTGAACTCGCCGCATTTCACCGCCTGCGCCGCAGAGGCGACCGTCGCCGCACGGCGCAGCGGGTCGATCATCGTAGTCATGGGGCGGCCCTCGATTCCACGATGGGAGTGGTGCGCGGCAGTATACCGAGTCATCAACGGTCAGTCCTCCCGCCCCTTACCCACTGCGATCGCGCCCGTGGATGCGCTACGATGGGATCATCACAAGCGGGAAAGCATATCTATTGCTCAAGTCCATACGCTCGGTGAATCATCGCGCAGTTCTTCCTCCCGGCATTGCCCACCACGACGCCGGTGCCGGTTTGGCTCATGCCTGACCCCGCGGTCTCTTCCAAACAGCGCCGCACGGTAGGTGTGCTTGCCCTCCAGGGCGATTTTCGCGAACACCGCGAGATCCTCCAGTCCATGGGCCACACGGTTATCGAAGTCCGTAAACCCGGCCAACTCGATGGGCTTGATGCGCTCATCATCCCCGGTGGCGAAAGCACTACCATCGCGCGCCTCATCCTGAGCAACGGGTTTCAGCAGCCGCTGCGCGATTTCTGCGCCAGCGGCCGCCCCGTCTGGGGCACCTGTGCGGGCGCAATCCTCCTGGCGAAACATGTAGACAACCTCGACCGGCCCGGCATCGAGGCCATGGAGATCTCGATTCGGCGCAACGCCTTCGGCCGCCAGGTCGATAGCTTCGAGGCCGACCTCGATATCAAAGGCGTGGAGGGCGGACCGTTCCGCGCGCTCTTCATCCGCGCCCCCATCTTCGATGAAGTCGCGGCCCCCGCCGGCGCCATTGCCAAGCTCGAAAACGGCACCGTCGTGGCCGCGCGCCAGGCCAATATGCTCGCCACCTCGTTCCACC
>JAFKFP010000050.1 GCA_017308185.1 bacterium
GACAAAGGGTTGCTCGACCTCTATTCGCGCGAGGAGATCGCGGAGATCTACCGTGAAGTCAGCCGTACGCGGCGGCACGAGTCGTACCCTCATTGCGAGGACTCCGAGGAGTTCAAAGCACGCATCACCACCGCCATTGATGCGATCATCGAAGAGAGCACCGGCATGCGCGTCGTCATCGCCTGCCACGGCGGCGTGATCAACGCCTACCTGAGCCACCTCTTCCGGTCCTCGTACGATAGCCTGGTGCCCGTCCATCACACCTCCATTACCGTTGTGCGGGGCGCCGACACGCGCCGCGCCGTGCTCACCATCAACGACTACTCGCACGTGATGGCGTTCCAGAGTTCGCGGGGTGACCTCAATGCCTGACGACTCCGACGAACTCGATCCGGCGTTCTATACACACGGCGGGATCAGCCTCTCCGAGGAAGAGCAGGCGGCTCTCGGCGACCTTCACGCCAAACGCGTCCTTTTGCTCGGCGCCGGTAATGGCGAAGATGCCCTCTCGCTCGTCAACCTCGGCGGCGAAGTCACGGTCGTCGACGAGTTGGAGCACATGGTCGAAGCGAAGGCCCTCTCCCAGGCGGCGCGCTTGCCGCTGCGGTTTGTCGAGGGTTCGCCATCAACGATCCCGCTCTCGCTTCGGGACGGCGGATTCGACGTTGCCTACGCTGGCTTTGGCGGACTTGGTTGGGTGGCCGACCTCGACCCGTGGATTATTGGCATTCAAGAGGCTCTCGAAAAGGGAGGCACGCTCGTCGTCTACGATGAGCATCCTTTCGCCTTCACGGTTGCGCCCGACGACGAACGGCTCGCGATCGCGGCCTCGTACTTTGGGGCAGAGGAGTCTGATGACGACGATGACGACGATGATGACGACGAGGAAAGTGACCTGCCGGATGAACCGCACTGGACGCTCGGCGATATCGTGACCGCCATTGGCTCCCATGATTTCCAGGTCCGCACGCTGCTTGAGTTCCCCGAGTCCGAGCGCTTTGCCACCGTCCTGGATGACATGGAAGACGTCTCGCCAGCGTACCTCGCCTGCGTCCCTGGTGTGTTCCTGCTCGTGGCGCGCAAGCTCGGCTAGGCGCGCGTTTCGAGGTCCTGTAATGACGGCGGATCGAAGTGTGATGCTCAGCGTCACCTCCTACCGCCTACCGCGCGCCCCGGCTACGCTCGAATGATGTACAAAGACACTGGCTGCGGGACGCTGCGCAGTGCCGATGCGGGGCGCCGCGTCAGGCTTGCCGGTTGGGTGCACCGCCGCCGCGACCATGGCGGACTCACGTTCATCGACCTCCGCGACGAGTCAGGCATCGTCCAGCTCGTCTTCAGCCCCGCCGACAATGCTGTGCATGAAATCGCCCATCGTCTGCGCAACGAGTGGGTCATTGCGATCGCAGGCGAAGTCCGTGCGCGCGACCAAGCCACGGTCAACCCGAACATGGCGACTGGCGGCGTTGAAGTTATCCCGTCGGCCTGCCAGGTACTGAACGAAGCGCTGACGCCACCCTTCTACATCAACGAACCCATCGACGTGGATGAGCAGCTTCGCCTCAAGTACCGGTACCTGGACCTGCGCCGCGCCGATGTCGCCGCCCAGATTCGGTTGCGGCATGACGTTGTCCGATACATCCGAAACTTCCTGAGCGACCGTGGGTTTCTCGAAATCGAGACGCCCACTCTCATCAAGTCCACGCCGGAAGGCGCACGTGACTTCCTTGTGCCGGCGCGCTTCCGGCCCGGCCAGTTCTTCGCGCTGCCGCAATCGCCACAGATCATGAAGCAGCTGCTCATGGTCGCCGGGTTCGAAAAGTACTTCCAGTTCGCCCGCTGCTACCGCGATGAGGATACGCGCGCCAACCGCGTGGCTGAGCACACCCAGCTCGACCTCGAAATGAGCTTCGTCGAAATGGACGACGTCATGGCGCTGATCGAAGAGCTGTACACCGGCATCGCGCAGAACTTCGGCCGCGGGCCGATCGCTGTGACGCCGTTCCCCCGTCTCGATTACGCCGACTGCATGGCGCGTTATGGCATCGACCGCCCCGACCTGCGCTTCGGCCTCGAGTTCGTGGATATTGCGGCGCCGCTGCAAACATCCGGCTTCCAGGTGTTCGCGAACGCGCTCGCGGGCGGGGGCGAAATCAAGGCGATCCGCGTGCCGGGCAAGGCAGAGATGACGCGCCGCGAGATCGACGAGCTGACCGAGATAGCCCGCTCCGGAGGGGCGAAGGGACTCGCGACCATCGGATTCCTGCCTGGCGGCGAACTCCGGTCGCCCATCGCGAAGTTCCTCTCTGAGGCTGAGCTGGCGGCGATCCGGGATCTCACCGGATCGGGCGAAGGCGACATGCTCCTCATCGTCGCTGACCAACCCGAAGTCGTCGCGAAGTCTCTGCACGAGGTCCGTACCCACCTTGGCGAAAGCCTGGGCCTCATCGATGAGAACATCCTTTCCTTTGCGTGGGTGACAGGCTTCCCCCTGCTTGAGTGGCGGCCCGAGGAAGAGCGATGGGACGCGACGCACAACCCGTTCTGCGGGTTCCCTGAATCCGAGAGGCCAAAGCTCACGACCGACCCGGGAAACGCGCGTTCGTTTCAATACGACCTCACGCTCAACGGCGCTGAAATCGGCGGCGGCTCCATTCGCATCCGCACGCGCGCAGACCAGGAACAGGTGCTCGCGCTCATGGGCTACACGCCGGAAGAGATGCAGGACCGCTTCGGCGTCATCCTCGATGCCCTTGAATATGGCGCGCCGCCCGAAGGTGGCGTTGGCATGGGCCTCGAACGGCTGCTCATGCAGCTGACCGGAACATCGAACATCCGGGACGTCATCGCCTTCCCGAAGGCGTCATCGGGCTCGGACCCGCTGATGGACGCCCCGTCACCTGTCGATGCCGATCAACTGGCCGAACTTGGCCTGCAGCTTCGGCCTGCGCCGGTTATCCCCGGCGCAAAGGCGGCCGCACCGTGATTGCTCTGAATTCGAAATGCAGGTCTCGGAACTCGGAACTGGTTTGCTATACTGAAATCTCGGAGGACTGTAGCGCCCTGTGAAGGTAACCCTCGAACGGCTCCCTGAGAGCCGCGTGCAGTTAGATATTGAAGTCGAACAGGACCGCGTCCAGCAGTCCGTCGATGCGGCCTACCGCCGCCTTGCCCCGCGTGCGAAGGTCCCCGGCTTTCGTGCCGGGAAAGCCCCTCGTAGCGTGATCGAGAAGTATCTCGGCCGTGACCGGCTGATGAACGAAGCGCTCGATAAGTTGCTCCCCGATGTCTACAACGAAGCCATTGAGAGCGAAGACGTCGATGCCATCGCACAGCCCACGCTCGATGGTCTCGAACTCGACCCCGTGCGTTTCAAGTTCATCGTGCCTGTGCGTCCCTCCGTCGATTTGGGCGATTACCGCTCTCTGCGCGTTGAGAGGGAGAAGCCCGAGGTCACTGACGAACAGGTCGATGAGCAGCTTAAGCTCCTTCAGCGGCGAAACGCGGTCTATGCCCCCGTCGACCGCGGCATCCAGTGGACCGATATGGTCATCGCGGATGTCGCCGGCCGGGTAGGCGAGGAGCCGCTCGTGAGCCAGGACGACGCCGAGTTCTCGATGCGCGAGGGCGAGGTCCTCTTCGTGCCGGGACTGGCGGAGGCCTTCATTGGCATGACAAAGGGCGAGGACAAGGAAGTCGACCTCGTCCTGCCCGACGACTTCCGCTCGGAGCGGCTGCGCGGTGAGACAGCGACTTTCAGCATCGACGATCTGAAGGCGCGCATCCGGCACGATCTACAGGAGTCCGCCGATAACGAGGCCGAGGGCACGTTTCGCCAGGAAGCCGTGAAGAAACTCATCGAAGGCGCGACGCTGGAATATCCGCGCGTGCTCGTCGATGAAGAGATCACGCACATGGTACGTGAGAGCACCGGCGGCGATCAGAAGCAGTATGCGAACTACCTCCAGGGCATCGGCCGTTCCGAGGAGGAGTTTCGCGAACTTTTCCGCGAAACCGCCGACGAACGCGTCCGCCGCTCGATCGTCCTCATCAAGCTTGCAGAAGAAGAGGGCCTGGAAGTCACGCCCGACGAGATCGAGGCGGAACTCGAACGCATCATCCAGCCGTTCGGCGAAGAGACGGAGCGTTTCCGCCAGGTCTTTGATACGCCTGACGGCCGCGCCACCATCCGGCGCGACCTGCTGTCGCAGAAGACACTGACTCGCCTGAGCGAAATCGCATCGGGCGAAGCACCAGCGGCGCCGGCTGCGGACGCCGAGGCCACGCCGCCATCGGAAGACGCGGCCACAGAACCATCAGTCCCAGAGGAGGACCCCGCATGACTCCCCCGTCCATGCACCCGCTCATCCAGGCCATCATCCCAACCGTCATTGAAAGCGGCCCGCGGTCCGAGCGTGCCTTCGATATCTTCTCGCTCCTGCTCAAGGAACGCATCGTCTTCCTCGGCACGCCGATCGATGACCAGATAGCCAACCTGATCGTCGCCCAATTGCTCTTCCTCCAGCGGGAAGACCCTGAGCGCGACATAAGCATGTACATCCATTCGCCGGGTGGCGTTATCTCCTCCGGCCTGGCTATCTACGACACGATGCAACTCATCTCGCCGCCGGTATCGACGATCGCCGTCGGACAGACCGCCTCGATGGCGACCGTGCTGCTCTGCTCGGGCGAAAAGGGCAAGCGCTATGCGCTCCCGAATGCCACTGTCCACATGCACCAGGCGCTCGGTGGCGCGCGGGGTCAGGCATCGGATATCGAAATCGCGGCGAAAGAGATCCTTCGTAACAACGAGATCATCCGGAACATCATCTCCTCCCACACAGGCCAGTCCGTCGAGCGCATTACCACCGACTTTGACCGCGACTTCTATCTCGACGCGCAGGGCGCCAAAGAGTACGGCATGGTGGATGAGATCCTCGCGCGTCCCGAGGACGCCAAGGACAAGGTCTGAGGGGGATAGTCATGGCCAGCAATCGCAGCAACCGCGTGCAATACCATTGCTCATTCTGCGGCAAGAGCCAGGACCAGGTGCGGCGTCTCATCGCCGGGCCGGGCGCTGTCTATATCTGCAACGAATGTGTCGACCTCTGCCAGGAGATCATCGAGGAAGAGGCCGCCGAAAATGGCGCCGCGCAGCCGGCCAATCCGCGCGCAGCGGCTGCGAACTCCCAGAGAGTGCCGCCTCCGCGTGCAATCTACGAGCATCTCAATGAGTACGTCGTCGGCCAGGAGCAGGCCAAGAAGGTCCTCTCGGTTGCCGTC
>JAFKFP010000051.1 GCA_017308185.1 bacterium
TGTCCCCGGAGATGGCGGCGACGCTGGCGTGCGCCGCGGCGGAGCGGAGGTCGATGCTGTTCGTGGCGATCCCGCGTATGGCGGGGAAGAGCACGGTGATGCGCGCGGCGCTGCAGCAAGTGCCGGCCGGGACGCCGATCCATGCCCTGGCGCGCTCCAGCGGGCCGCAACTCGGCATCCCGCAGCAGGCGGATGGCGGTTACCTGACCATGTCGGAGATCGCACACGGTGGTTACTTCGACGATTACCTGTCTGGCGGTGAGGTGCAGACGGTGTTCGCAGCGCTTGAGCGCGGGTTTTCATTGGCTACGGCGTTGCACGCCCCGGGAATCGAGGAGGCGTTCGAGGTCATCCGGCAGCACGGCGTGCCGGATCCAGAGGCGGGGCACATCGAACTTGTGACGTATATCCGAAGCTTCGGCCACTGGTCGAACCCCGAGCGGCGCGTCGTCGAGAAGATCTGGGAAGTCGACGGGGTGCCGGCCGGGAACGTGCAATCGCGGTTGCTGCACCGCTGGGTGGAAGCGGATGACGGGTTCGAGCCAGTCGACGAAGCGGCGCGGATCGGAATCCGTGGCGGGTATGGAGAGATGGTGGATCAGTTCCGCAAAGAGCGAGATGCCTAACCGGCCTGAGTGAGCGCAATCAACCAGGTCGCATGCCCGAAGAGCGGCGCCATCGTGACGGCGGGAGCGTGTGTGGCGGCGAGACGGTAGGCTGTTCGCACGACTTTCGGAGCGGTAGGAGCGCCGACGTATGGCTGGAACGGATGACCTGACTCTTGTGGATTACCCATCGCTGAAACCGGAGAGGATCGGCGAGGTCTGCCAGGCGGCGATGGACGCATGCGATGCCGCTATCGCGGACATCGTCGCGATCCCGGATGACGAGCGGACGTTTGCGAACACGATGCTCGCGCTGGAGGAAGCTGGCGACCAACTTTCGACGGTTTCGAGCGCGTACACATTCATGGCGTACGTCCACGCGGATGAGGCGATGCGGGCCGCGGCTCACGAATGGGAGCAGAAGCTCGATACGTACTCGATCGGGCTGGCGTTTCGGGAAGACCTATACGAGGCGGTCCGAGCATTCGCAAGTTCCGCGGAGGCGAAGGCGCTCACCGGGGAGGACAAGCGGCTGCTCGAGCGTGAGCTGCGAGACTACCGGCGCAACGGCTTCGAACTGCCGAAGGAACAGCGTGAGCACCTCCGTGAGCTATTCGACCGGCTGGTCGCGCTGGGTGTGGATTTCCGAAAAGCGATCGACGAGTGGGACGACGGCATCGTGGTCACGCGGTCGGAGCTGGCGGGCTTGCCGGATTCGTACATTGAATCGCTGAGCACAGTCGACGACGCCGGGGAGACGAAGTATCGCGTCTCACTCGACTACCCGGAGATCTTTCCGTTCATGGCGAACGCGGAATCAGCGGAGCGGCGGCGCGAGCTGTTCGAGAAGGATCAGCGCAAGGGCGGCATCGAAAACGTGCAACGGCTCGAAGAAGCGATCCGCGTGCGCGACGAGATAGCGGCGACGCTGAGGTACGACTCGTGGGCTGCGTACACGATTGAGGTGCGCATGGCCCACACGCGCGAGACGGTTGATGCGTTTCTCGCTGATCTCCGCGGGAAGGTCGCGGCGAAAGCGGCCGAGGACATGGCCGGGCTGCGTGAAGCGTCGCGCAAACACCGTGGAGACGAGCGGGTAGAGATCTGGGATTGGCGGTTCTACCACAACTACCTGATGAAGACCCAGTATGCGGTAGACGAGTTCGAAGTAGCCCAGTACTTTCCGCTGCGCGCATGCATCGAGGGCCTGTTCAATGTTGAGCAGACGCTCCTGGGCGTGCGGTTCGAGCCACGTAATGACGTGCCGCGGTGGCACGACGACGTGCAAGCGTTCGACGTGTACGACTCCGGCGGCAGCGAGCCCATCGCGCGGTTCTACATGGACCTGTTCCCGCGGCCGAACAAGTACGGCCACGCAGCTGCGTTCACACTGCGCCGTGGGCGCCAGTTGCCGGACGGCAGCTATCAGAAGCCTGTCAGCGCGATCGTCGCGAACTTCACCAAGCCCACCGCTTCGCAGCCGTCGCTTTTGCGCCATAGCGAAGTCGTGACGTTCTTCCACGAGTTCGGGCACATCATGCACCAGACCCTGACGCGGGCGCGGCGAGCGCGGTTCAGTGGTACGGCGACTGAACGCGACTTTGTGGAAGCGCCTTCGCAGATGCTCGAACACTGGGTTTGGGAACCAGAAGTGCTGGCGAGTTTCGCGCGCCACCATGATACTGGAGAGCCTCTCCCCCAGGGTTTGATCGACGCGATGGTGGCGGCGAAGAACCTCGATTCGGGGGTGATGACGCTACGCCAGCTGCTCTTTGCAACACTCGATATGGCCTACCATTCACCTGGGTTCGATGGCGACACGACGGCCACACTCAAGGCACTGCACGAGATCTCCGGGTTCCCGTTTCCCGAGGGGACCCATTTTCAGTCGGGGTTCGGGCACCTATTCTAGAACGCGGCGGGTCGGTGGACGGCGACGAACTCGTGAGAAGCTTCCTCGGCCGCGAACCGAACAATGAGGCGTTCCTGCGCGGCCTGGGGTTGGAAGCATGAGCACGGACACCGGCGCTGTCGACATTGCATCATTCGTCCGCGACATCCCGGACTTTCCACATCCGGGCATCCTGTTCCGGGACATCACACCGCTGCTCGGCAACGCTCGGGCGTTCCAGGCCGTGATCGATCGGCTCTGCGAGGACGCACGCTCGCAGTCGCCCGAGGCAATAGTCGGGATCGAGTCGCGCGGGTTCCTGTTCGGCGGACCGATGGCGGACAGGATGGGGCTGCCGTTCGTTCCAGTGCGCAAACCGGGAAAACTTCCCGCAGCGCACATGTCCGTCGAGTACTCACTCGAGTACGGAAGCAGCCAGCTCGACATCCATGACGATGCGATGGCGCGGGGGCAGCGCGCGTACATCGTCGATGACTTGCTGGCCACCGGCGGCACGGCGCATGCGACAGCGAAGCTGGTCGAGCTGATCGGCGGCGTTGTCGCGGCTTTCGGGTGTGTCATCGAACTCGAGGGCCTTGGCGGCCGCGAGAAGCTGGCGGGCTACCCTGTTTGCAGTCTGTTGCGGTATTGAACGCGGTCGCCCGGATGACCGTTGCAAGTTCATTACTAAGCCTGCGGCACCACCGTTCGGGGCACTTTGCCGCTGGTAGCATGAATGAATGGGGGCAATCGACAACGATGTAGCGCTTGTCACCGGCTTATACCGAACGACGAACGCCGCAATCCGTGAGCTTGACCACCGGCTTGTCCGCGACCACCAGGTGACGTTCGTACAGGCGGTCACGCTGTTGGCTATCGATTCGTTCGATCGGCCGCAGCCGCACATGGTCGCGGACTATCTGTCGCAACAGTCGCAGACCGTGACCGGGGTTATCGACAGACTTGAACGGGCGGGGCATGTATCGCGGCGAAGAGACCTGGATGACCGTCGTGCCGTACGGCTCGAGCTCACGCGCTCGGGGCGGGAGCTGGCGGAATCGGTCGGGAAGGCTCTCGCCGCGCAAACCCGAGCGGTGCTCTCGCGGGTAGCGCCGCAGGTGAAACAGCGGCTCGAGGCGGCACTCGATGATATCGATGAATCACTGCGGGCCAACCACGGAGACTACCCGATAGAATAATGGCATGGTTGCTGTGTTTCGGTTGGCCCCGCCGGAAGCGATAGAGATCCTCGATCAGACGTTATTGCCATTCGAAGAGCAGGTGATCCGCATCGCAGATGTGGCGGCTCTTTGCGAGGCGATCGGCGCACTGCGCATCCGCGGGGCGCCTTTGCTTGGCCTGGCTGGGGCCGCGGGACTCGCATTGGCTGCGAGCCAGAACGGTCCTACGGATAAAGACCTGTCGCATGCAGCCCGGGTAATCACCGCAACACGCCCAACGGCAGTGGACCTCGGATTGCGCGCGGGTGACGCGCTGGAACTCGCGTTGGCGCTGCCGGTCGATGAGCGTGCGGGTGCGCTCTGGGCGTATGCAGCCCGCCTGCACGGGGATCGTATTCGGGAGGACGCAGCGATCAGCGCATTCGGAGCCGACCTCCTGGTCGAGCGGGGCAGCGTACTCACTCACTGCAACACCGGCGAATTAGCGACGGGCGGCGCGGGCACGGCGCTTGGCGTCATCGTCGCCGCATGGAAGCGAGGCCGGGTCGAACGCTGCTACGTGACAGAGACACGTCCATTGCTACAGGGAGCCCGGCTGACGGCGTGGGAGGCGTTGCGCGCCGGGGTCCCGGCGACACTGTTGCCTGATACTGCGGCGGGATCGCTCCTCGCAAGCGGTGCGGTACAGGCGGTGATCACCGGTGCAGATCGCATCGCACGGAACGGCGATACGGCGAACAAGATTGGCACCTACCAGCTCGCGGCCCTGGCCAGGAGGCATGCGGTGCCCTTCTACGTCGCCGCGCCGTTGAGCACGATCGATCCCAACTGCCCGGAAGGCCACCACATTCCAATCGAAATGCGGGATGGACGCGAGGTGGGCGGGTTCGGCGACCACCGGTGGAGCCCCGCGGGCATAGAAGCCTACAACCCGGCGTTCGACGTAACACCTGCCGAGTTGATCACGGCTATCGTGACCGAGCAGGGCGTCATCCAGCCGCCTTTCACCGCAGGCATCCGCCGCGCGCAATCGGAGCGTGGTGAACAGTAGATGAGTACACTACAGACCAGATTTATCGTGAAAGTGTGCTCACGTGGGTGAAGGGATCGGGCTGGCAGTGATTGGCGGATCCGGGTTCTACGATATGCCCGGGCTCGAAGACGCGGTGGACGTCCGCGTGGCCACGCCATTTGGCGACCCCAGTGATGCGATCCGGGTGGGAAAGATCGGCGGAGTCCCCGTTGCGTTTCTGGCGAGGCATGGGCGCCACCATTCCCTGCTTCCGTCTGAGCTTCCGCAGAGGGCCAACTTCTGGGCGCTGAAATCCCTCGGGGTGAAGCGGGTCGTGGCGGTTTCGGCCGTGGGGAGTCTGCGCGAAGAGTATGCCCCTGGTGACTGCGTCATCCCGGATCAACTCATCGACCGCACACGTGGCGCGCGGCCGGCTACGTTCTTCGGCGATGGGATCGTGGCGCACGTCTCGATGGCCGAGCCGTTCTGTCCCGCGCTTTCGGAATCTGCCCAGGCCGCTGCGATCGCGGTCGGGGCAGCGTGCCACCGAGGCGGGAGCTACGTCGTTATCGAGGGTCCGGCGTTCGGGACACGGGCAGAGAGCGAACTCTACCGAAGCTGGGGCATTGGCGTTGTAGGTATGACCGCGCTACCCGAGGCCAAGCTCGCGAGAGAAGCTGAGCTGTGCTATTCAATCATCTCCACGGTCACCGACTACGACTCGTGGCGCGCTGACCACCGTGCAGTCGATGCCGCGACCATATTCCGCGTGCTGCGGGCAAATGTCGCTATGGGGCAGAGCATCGTGGCCACACTCGCAGGCACGCTCGGACCGGCTGACTGTTCGTGTCACCACAGCCTGGATGCCGCGCTCGTGACGAGCGCGGCCGCAATCCCGCCGGCAACGCGCACACGCCTGGAGCCGATCCTCGCGCGCAGGCTCGCAACCGAGGAGGCGCCAGTATGACGCTGTTGGTTGCGGGATGGGTGGCCATCGACGAGATCGAGACGCCGTTCGGGCGGGCAGTGGCGGCGCTGGGTGGCTCGGCGACGTGCGCAGCACTTGCCGCTGCACTTTTCACTGACGTGCGGCTGCTGGCAGCGGTAGGCGCGGATTTCCCCGATGCCGAACGGGCGAAGCTCGAACGCCCGGGCATCGACCTCAGCGGGTTAACGGTCGAGCCGGGGCAAACCAGCCGGTGGTCGGGCCGATATCACTACGACATGAACACGCGCGACACGATTTCCACAGAGGTCGGGGTCAACGTGAACTGGCATCCCACATTGCCGCAGGGATGGGAGCACTCGGAGGCGGCGTTCATGGCCGCGCTTGAGCCTGCAGTGCAGAAATCGCTACTCGAAAGCCTGACGGCCCCACGTGTCACGATGGTTGATACGATCCGGTTCTATATGGATTCGGCACTGCCACAGGTGTTCGAGGCGATGGGAGCGGCAGACTTCGTTGCGCTCAATGAAAGTGAGACACGCGAGCTGGGTTACAGTCCGGGGATTGCCCGTGCAGGGCGA
>JAFKFP010000052.1 GCA_017308185.1 bacterium
ATCGACCACAGCCGTCTTATTCGGGTAAAGCTTGGCGGCGCGCCGCAGGAAGTCGCCGACCAACAGGGGAGTTTCCATCTCAATCTGCCTCCACGAAAAACGTGTACCCGATTCTAGCGCGCTTCGCCGAAGGTGGGGAGGCTGGGTGGTGGGGAGGTTGCGGGTGAATGGGTGGATAGCCGGGGTCACTAGCGCGATCCGTCAGGGAGCGCTTCGGGCGTGACCCGGAAGCCCGTCCATCCAACGCCCCACCGCCCAATCGCCGACGCGCCCCAACGCCCTACCGCCGCCGCGCCCCCACCAGCACGAACGTCGGCCGCTCCCATTCCTCCGCCATGTCCGGGATCTCCGCTACCTGCTCCTCCGTCGGTCCCCACTCCTCGACGTGCTCCACCACGAACCCACAGCCGACCAGCGTGTTCACATACGTCCCCAGCGTCCGGTGCTGCTTCACGACCCCCGGCGCCAGCCAGTCCGTCGTCCGCGGCCCTTCCTTTAAGTACGAATCCACCGGCCACGTCTTGCGACCGTCCTCATCCGTTATCCACCCCGGCCGAGAAGGCGCCGTGTACAGCGGATGCTCCGCCGAACACACCAGCCCCCCGCCCGGCGACAGCGACCGCCATATCTCCCGCACCAGCCGCTCGAACGCCACGACATAATGGAACGCCAGCGAACTGTACACCACGTCGAACGTACTTTCGGGCAGGTCCACCGTCTCCAAATCGCCTCGCAGATACGTAATCCCGTCGTCGCCCGTCATCTCCGCAGCCCGCGCCAGCATCCTCTCCGAGAGGTCGATGCCGACCGCCGAAACCGCCCCCGCATCTCGTGCCCAGCGGCAGAACCACCCGAATCCGCATCCGAGGTCGAGCACGCGTAAACCGCGCATATCCGGCAGCATCGCCCGCAACGAAGCCCACTCCGGCGCACCATCCAGCCCCTCAACCTGCCGCCGAAACGTACTGTACTTCGCGAAGAAATCGTCGTTGTCGTAGATGTTCTGTGCCATGACTCTCCCAAACTTCCCAGCATCGTGTAACGCAAAGGTTGACGCGGGGCGTAGACTCCGATCATCGCAGGACGAGTGGACGCACTCCACCCGCCAGGGAAGGAGGCCTGCGATGATCGAAGGGCTAACGCCGCGCGAACAGGAAATCCTCGAGCTCCTCGCGACGGGCAAGGCGAACAAACAGATCGCACACGATTTGGACATGCACGAAGACACAGTCAAGCATCCCGTTTCCGAGATCCTCCGGAAGCTTGACGTGCCCAGCCGCACCGCAGCTGCGATCTGGTACGTGGGACATGTATCTCAGGAATAATCCGCCTCCCACGAAAGTGGGATTGTCGCGGCTTCGTGGCGGTGCAAGGATGCGGAGCATAAACCGCCCTTGGAGATGCAGCATGCCTACGCGACGATGGGGGAAGTTTGACAGAGAGCCAATACTATGCCGATTTGGAGACCGATGTTGGCTCGAGCTACGTGATGGCTGAAGATGTTATCTACGATGGAGCCACGTATTACCCGTCAGGGTTCAATCCTTCTGGCACCTACCGGCACTGGGACACACTCTACGGCTATGCAACGGTCGCGGGCGTCAACGATGTACAGCAGGGTCAGGTCTACGCATCGCCGGGTTATACCTGGGAGCCGTGGCAGCTGATCCCGGAAGACACAGCATGGTCTGCGGTCGATCAGGGCAATGGCATTGTCTGGTAGCCGGTTGCTGATGTGCCTCGTCCTGGTCAGCACGCTGGCAGTCTGTGCATGCGCCGGGGCCAATGTGGCTCACACGCCCGCACCGTCGACGGCTTCTGCAGTAAACGGCGAGACTCCGGCCGCGTCGAGATCCAGCAATCGCGTCCCCACCCAATCTGTGGAAAGCAACCCGTTCTCGAGCGCGCGGCAAGGGCCTGACATTCCCGCTGGCGGCGGGACCTTCACAATCCCGATGCATCTCGACGGCGGTACGGATTGGTTCGTGACGCCAGTCGGCGCGTGGGATGGGCGCATCCTGCTTTCCCGGATCTCTTCGGTCTCCGCTGCACAGCACGCAGACTTGCGCGAGACCTTCGAACTTTGGAACCCTGCCACGCGTTCGGCCGCCACCGCTTGGTCAGTGCCAGCGGGGCAACAGGATTGGATCGATGGCATTGATGGCGACTGGGTCGCAACCGTCAGGACCGGCCTGTCGATGCCCTTTCCCGTGTGGTCGCTCATCCTACGGAACATCAAAACAGGCGAAACGCGGACGATCGCCTCCGATGACATTGCGGTGCGAAATGTCCCGGGTATTCGTCCCACGCTCCCGCGCGGGTTTGCACCCTTGCCTTCGATTTCCAATGGCTCGGTCGTGTGGGTTGAGACCGACATCGACCGATCGACTGGTCTCCCCGTTCATCGAGTACAGCTTTACGACCTCGCCTCGCAAACCACCTCGACGATCACTCAGGACCACGACGCGCGGGTTTCTGACCTGTGGTCGCCTGCGATCTCCGGCCACTACGTCGCTTGGGCCTTCGTGCCCAAATCAGGTGATCCACAGCAGGTCCTCCTTCGCGACATGTCCACCGATGCCACACGTCAGATTCGCGACCCCGGCCAGGTGTTTAGCCTTGGATTCACCACGGACGGCAAGTACCTCGCGTGGACGGCACCGGGCCAGGCTTACGTTGAGAGCCTGCTCACAGGCGACCGAGTTGGCTTTGCGGCAAATGATGGGCTCACTTTCTCAGGCCATAAAATCTCATGGTGGCCGCAAGACACAGGGCTCCGGTCCATCGGTGGGTATTACGACATAGATACGCACACCGTGCGGTATGTGAGCCCGCCCGCCGGCACCGTCATGGCCGTGGCCGGCGTAGCAGGTCCTTGGTTCTACTGGTTGACGAATGACCACCAATCCGGTGTCGCCACGTACCACTTCATGACGACGGGCTGACCAGGCCATGGCACCATGACTCAGGGCGCCACCGACACCGTACCCGGGTCCCCGCTCCGCAGCGGGTCCGTGAACTGCTTGCCGATGTCCGTCAGGTCCCCCGAGAGGTCGTCGCCCTTCGGCTTCACGCCGTGCTCCACCCAGTCCACCAGGTCATCCCATGCCGTCGTCAGTTCGGTACCCGTGAAGTTGCAGTGCCCCGCCGAGCGGATGGCGCGCTGCACCAGCAGGTTGCTGTCGCCGGCGGCGGCAACCTTCTGGGCGTAGTCCTGCTCCATCGAGATGGGCACGAAGAGGTCGCCGGTGCCGTGGATGGTGAGCAGCGGCTTCGTGATCCTGCCCGTCGTCGGCGCCGCGTCGGCCTTCGCACGCGCGCTTGCGTCAGCGGTGAGACGCTCGACGCCGGCGTTCAACTCTGCATCGGTGATGCCGAAGCCGGGGTCGATGTGATAGACGACGCCGACGTTCGTCGCGGCCTTGCCGGGCAGGCTCTGGCGGTTGGGGTCGAGCAGTAAGAGGCCGAAGTTCACGATGTATTGCTGTTCGATGCCCTGCTGGAAGAACGGCCGCGGCCCGCCGGTGAGGTTCATCATCACGTCCTGGAAGGCGAGGCCCTTCTGGGTGGGGTTATCGGCGGGTCCGAGCGCGGTATTGATCTGCTGGAACACGGCGCCCATGGCTGCTGTGCCCTGGCCGATCGGCAGCTTCACGCCAGCGATATAGGCGGCCACCTCGCCCCACGAGATCAAGTAGTCGATCTGGTCTTCGCCGGCGACCGCGCCGCAGGCTGAGAGTGCGCCGTCGTAACGGCGGGGTCGTATCCGTTCTGGCTGTAGCTGCTCGCGGCCCAGGCAAACCCTTCGGAGACGAGTTCCTTGCGCAGGGCGGCGGGCGGCGGGCTGACGGACACCTGCGTGCCGAAGCCGGCGAAGCCGTGTGCAAAGAGCACGAGTTCGTGGTTCCAGTTCGCGGGCACCTCAATCTGATAGACGGCCGTACCGAGTTGGCCGGATTCAGCCGTCGCGCCCGCCAGCGCCGTGAACGAAGGGTCGGCGTGAGTGATGCCTGTGGCATCATACGTTCCGATTTTGGTGAAGCTGCTGGGGGCGCTGGCTGTGCCGGTGGCGCTATCGGCGGCGAGCCCGCCGACCGTCGCGGCGACCTGGGCCGGGGTGGCGGTCGGACTCGAACCCGTCTGAGTCTGGGGGGCGGTGGTCGTGCTGGTGCAGGCGGCGAGCGCGCAGGCTACCGCGAGGATTAGGCCGAGCAGCCAACGGCTCCGCAGGTGCATCAATCGCAGTGTACGACGGAGCGGCATGGTCAGCTGCGGGATGGGCGCAGCTTCCTTTACGTGGCGTAATAGAAGGCGGGATCCTGGAGGTACTCCGAGAGCGACGGGGCGGCTGCGTCCTTGGCGGAGAGTACCGGGTCGGGGTAGGGCCATTCGATGGCGAGGGTGGCATCGTCCCAGCGCACGCTCCCCTCGGATGACGGTGTGTAGAGGCCGGTGCACTTGTAATGCACCTCCGCCACCTCCGAAAGCGTCGCGAACGCGTGCCCGAACCCGGGTGGCACCATCAGCTGGCGCATATTTTCGGCGCTAAGCTCGATGCCAACCCACTGCGCGAACGTCGGCGAACCGACTCGCAGGTCCACCGCGACATCGAGGATCGACCCCACGGTGCAGCGCACGAGCTTGCCCATCGGCGCCGTCATGTCCTGGAAGTGGATGCCGCGCAGCACCTTCGCCCCTGAGCGCGAATGGTTGTCCTGCACGAAGTCGTAATCGAGGCCGTGCTGCGCGAACCGCTCCTTGTGATACACCTCGATGAAGAAGCCGCGGTCATCGCGGAAGAAGTCGGTATCGATAATCACTACGCCTTCGAGACTGGTGGGCGTGACCGTGATGTCCATGTGTGTGCTCCCGCTACTCCTCGATCGGTTCGAAGATGTTGTCCATTGCGGCGAACGCCGGGCGCGCGCGTTCGAGCAGTTCCATCCACGCGATGTTGTAGTAGCGCGGGTGGCCCAGCTGTTCGACTGGTATGCGGCCATATTCGGCCACGAGCTGTTCGACGGCGATGGTGGGCGTGGTGGTGAACTGAAGGCCGAGGCGTTCCCGCAGCTTATGGCCGGAACAGCGGTAGTCGCGCACAAGATTCGGCAGGGGCGCGGTTTCGAGGGCGACGGGCTTGCCAAGCTTGACCAGTTCCGCAGCGACGACTTCCGCGAGTTCGCGGACCTGGTGGTTTTCGCCGACCGCGTTGAAGGTTTCGCCGGCCACGAGTTCGGAGGGCGCTTCGAGACACGCGATGTGCGCCTCCGCGAGGTCATCGACGGCGATCAGCGGACGCCACATGTGCCCTCCGCCATGCAGCAGTAGCCGCTGGCGGATGAGCGCATCCTTCACGAACGCGTTCACCACGAGGTCGAAGCGCATGCGGGGGCTCAATCCATAGACCGTGGCCTGGCGGATGATGACCGGTTCGAAACGGTCGTCTGATTGAGCGAGCAGTGCCTCCTCGGAGTAGCGCTTGGAGGTCGCGTAGGCGCCGCGTGGGGCGAGCGCGGATTCTTCGTTGAGCAACGTCTCGGCGTCGGCAGCGCCATCATAGAGGGAGCAGCTGCTTCCGAAGACGAAGCGCCGGACGCCGGCGGCGTGGCACAGGCGTGCGATTGTTTCGGTGGCCACGGCGTTCATCTGCCAGTTGGCGTCGGGGCTGTACTCGGCTGTCGGGTCGTTCGAAAAGCCGGCCAGGTGGTCGACGGCATCGACGCCGTCGAGGACGCCTTCCGGCATGCGCCGGACGTCCGCATTAACGAGTTCAAGGCCACGTTGGCCAGCATAGTGGGGCAGTCCCCAGAACATGCGGTCGAGCACACGGACCTGGTGCCCGCGCGCAAGCAGCTTCGGTACGAGCACACTGCCGATATACCCCGCGCCGCCTGTGACGAGAACGCGCATGCCAATCTCCGCGCGGGTGCGAAACCCACCCCGGCATGGTATCGACCCGGGCCATCAAGAGGTAGCACGTATTGGCGGCCGCGGTGCTTCGGCGGTTGCGGATTCCGCCGACATCCTGTCTTGTAGCTGTATGGAACCCGAGACCGCCCGTGACGCCGTCCTGCAGCTCGCCCGCGATGAAGGGTTCGCGCTCGTGCGCATCGCGCCGGCGGATATCGTCGCGAGCGCACGCAAGGCGGCGATGGACGCCCACGCCGATGGCGCCCTCGACGGGATGGCCTGGATCACGGATGAGTGGTTGGAGCGCGCGACCGACCCGGGCCGCTTTCTTGAGGGGGCGCGGTCGGTGTTGCTGCTCGCGCTCTCGTATGGTTCGGAGTCTCCGCCGGCGGCGTCAGCCGATGGCCTCACGCGAGGCCGCATCGCGGCCTATGCACATGGCCGGGACTACCACCGCATCTTCGAGAAGAAGCTGCGGCGCATTGCGCGCGCTCTACGCGAGGACTTCAACGCCGATGCCCGTCCAACGGTGGATTACGGGCCGCTCCTCGAACGGCCCCTGGCGGCTCTCGCGGGACTTGGTTGGCAGGGCAAGTCGACCATGCTGCTCGTCCCCGGATTCGGCCCGTGGGTCATGCTCGGCGCGATCGCGACCACCCTCGAACTCGCGCCCGACGGGCCGCTGCGGAAGACGTGCGGCAGCTGCAGGCGGTGCATCACCGCCTGCCCGACGGGCGCGCTCTCGGGTGATGGCGGTGTAGTCGATGCGCGCCGGTGCATCAGCTATCACACGATCGAAAACCGCGGCCCTATCCCGCGCGAGCTTCGTGCGAGCTTTGGCGACTGGGTCTTCGGCTGCGATGCGTGCCTCGATGCTTGCCCTGTAGGCGGCCCCGGCCACGACCCGCACCCCGAGATGCTGCCGCATGCCGTGGACGACGCGCTGCCGCCACTTGCCGAACTGCTCTCGCTCGATGCGGACGCGTTCCTCGAGCGTTTTCGGGGACGCCCGATCATGCGGGCGAAGCGCGACGGACTTCTGCGCAACGCATGCATCGCCCTCGGGAATGTGGGCAGTGCAGACGACTATGCGGCACTCGAATCGGCGCTCAATGACGAGGGCCTCCTGGTGCGCGGCCACGCTGCCTGGGCGGTCGCGCGGCTGGCCGAGCGACGCGTCGTCGCCGCGCCCGAAGCCGCTGCCGCGCTTGAGAATCGTTCGCGGGTGGAGCACGATCCGTACGTGCTCGACGAGATCGCTGCCGCGCTCGAAATGCTCGC
>JAFKFP010000053.1:0-1629 GCA_017308185.1 bacterium
TATTCCGCGAACTCCTCCGCGATCACCTGCTCGAACTTCCGGAGCGCCACAATGTCCGCATAGCGGCTGATCACCCGCGACACATCCTTGATTGGCTCGCGCTCACCGAGGCCGACCTCCTGGGGCGCCAAATAGATCGTCTCACCCCCAAGGTGCCGCATCGCCACCTGGAAACTCACGCGCGTACGCAGCGATGGCTTCTCGAACAGCAACGCCAATTGCCGGCCTTCGAGCAGACGCCTCGGACGCGCCTTCAGCGACGCCGCGAGGTCAAGCAGCAATGCGATCTCCTCCGGCGTGAGGTCGGCACTCGATAACAGATGGCGGACGGCAGTGGTCATAGATCCACGAGTATATACTCGCCTGCCCACCCGGCCATCGCCCCGGCCGGCCGCCCCGCGGTTCCCCTAAGCGACCGTTTTGCTAGGATGGGAAAGTACAGGGGTGTAGCTCAGTTGGTAGAGCATCGGCCTCCAAATCCGAGTGTCGCGGGTTCGAGTCCTGCCACCCCTGCCACGCGCTTCCATAACCCTCAGCGGCTTGCCGCAGGACGCGCCGGTTAAGTACCATCGGTCGAGTGCCCAGGTGGTGGAATGGCAGACACGCTGTCTTGAGGGGGCAGTGCTCTTTTGGGCGTGTGAGTTCAAATCTCACCCTGGGCACCACTACTTACTGCCGGCGCCATGGCCAAGTGGTAAGGCAAGGCTCTGCAAAAGCCTCACCGCCGGTTCGAGTCCGGCTGGCGCCTCCAATACGACTACGGCCCTCCAGCCAGCGAGGGCCTTCCCCAACCCGCCGCGTTGCGCAACCGAATCCCTGAGACATGCACGGTCGTCTCCCACAGGCCGCCCAGCGGTACGAGCGACGGGACAATGCGCAACTCGACATCGGCAGCCGCAAGCGCGCTCGGCAGCCCTTCGAGGCGGTCCACCGCCAGCGGTTCCACCGGTTCACGGCTTACCCACATGCCAGCATCGTCGAGGTCAGCGAACGTCTCGGCCGGCACTTGGTAGCGCCACACCAGCGTCGCACCACGCCGTTCGAACCACGCCCATTCGATATACGCGATCATCCGTGCGGCCGTGTGCCCAAACCATCGTTCGTCGTCTCCCGCCGTGGTGGACCCGGTTCGCCAGATCAGGATGCGGGGACACTCGCGCGGAAAGAGATACATCGGCGAGTGCCACTCGTCCACCGCCCAGACGAGCGGTCCATTGAGCCACTCCATCCCGGGTGGACGTTCCGCGGGGACTGCCACCGGCCGCGGCACGAAGCGCTCGATGCCGGCCTCCTCACTGAAGTGGTAGAGCGTCGTCACTGGTCTTCGATGTTATCAGGGGCCATGGCGACACGGCGGCCCCGAGGATCGCCCGGCGGACGCCGCGCCAGCACAGTTCACGCGGTTCAACCGCGTCGAACTCCCGGCTTCATAGCCCGTACCGCGCTGGCTCGGTCCGGAACCATTCGCCGATCCGCTCACCAATCATAATCGACGTCAGATTCGTGTTCGCCCGCGGCACGCTCGGCATGATCGACGCATCGGCGACCACAAGACCATCGACGGCGTGCGCCCGCCCAAACTGATCCACCACGGCCATCGTGTCCGTCGCCGGCCCCATCCTCGCCGTC
>JAFKFP010000053.1:1654-5396 GCA_017308185.1 bacterium
GCTCGCCGCGAACCTTCGAATCAGCATCCGGATTGTGTCGTCATCGAGGGCACGGTCAGCACTGGGAAAGACGACCTCCTCGATCATCGCCGCGAGCGGGCCCGTCTCCACAAACCGCAGGCCGTCCCTAAAGCACGCCACCAGCCGCGACATATCCCGCTCGTCTTCGCAGAACCGCTGCTCGATGACCGGCGCCGCCGCCGGGTCTGCCGATGCAAGCGTGACTTGCCCGGTGCCATACGCCTGTTCGAGCACCGCCGCCACCGCGAACCGGTCGATCACTCCGCCGCGCGGTGAGAACGAAAACGCCTCAATCTGCAGGTCATTCCGCTGATCGCTCCCCTCCGCCGTATACCGCATGATCGTCTGAACAATCGGCTGGTCCGCATCCAGCAGCGATGGATCCTTCGCACGTACGGCAACCGCAAGCGCCGGGTGGTCCGAAAGATTTCGTCCCACGCCGGGTACGTCGCGTACGATGGCGATGGCGTGGTGCCCGAGTTCGTCCCTGGGCCCGATACCCGACCGCATGAGGATTGCCGGTGTCTGGAGCGACCCCGCTGCCAACACCACGACGCGCCCGCGCACCGTGGACACCCTGCCGTCGCGCTCAACTTCGATCCCGCGTACCCGCCCGCCATCGACGATGAGCCGCCGGGTCATCGTATCTGCCATGATGCGCAAATTCGGCCGGGCACGGGCGGCCGAAAGGTATCCGATGGCCGTCGAAATGCGCAGACGCCCAAGTTTGTTCATCGGATGCGGGCCCACGCCCCAGCCGTCCGGGTCGTTCGCGTCTTCGCAGTACGGGTAGCCCAGCATGTCTGCCGCTTCCAGCCACGCCTGGTGGACCTGCGTCAGTTCACTCCAGCCATACCGGCGAATGCTGATGGGGCCCGAATCGCCATGATACGGGCGGTCGCCGAAATCAAGGTCGCGTTCAAGCCGTTTGAACGCCGGTAGCACCTTCTCCCATGCCCACTCGGTGTTTCCCGCTGCCGCCCAGCCATCGTAGTCTTCCGGCATACCTCGCAGCGCGATCGTCGTGTTCACCGCGCTCGACCCGCCAGTTACACGCCCCCGCGGAAAGGGAGCCTGGCGCCCCTCAGCCGTCGGCTGGTATGCAAACCCCCAATCATGCGCCGTGTACGAGTTGTTGTGGCTGTTCACAAGGTCGAACGGCAACTCCTCCAGCACGGGATAATCCGGCCCGGCTTCAACCAAAAGCACCGACCGCCGCGGGTCCTCGCTCGCCCGTGACGCCACAACGGCGCCCGAGCTTCCCGCCCCGATGACAACGACGTCGTACTCGTCATCCACCCGCGTCGAATCAGCAACGCCAAAATCTGACATGCAGCGAACACCTCACGTATGATGCGTAACGTTGGAGACCGGCGGCGCCATCCCGCGCCGCAGACTATCACTTGTGACTGAGGCATTCTATGACGTTCGCTAGCATTGTCGCGGCCGCCCGCGCCGAGGGCCGCACCCTCCTCGATGAGGTCGAGGCAAAGTCCATCCTCAAGGAGGCGGGCATCCCCGCGACTGCCGCAACGCTCGCCACAACAGCCGCCGAAGCCCAATCGCAGGCCGACGCCATGGGCTACCCTGTCGTCCTGAAAGTCGTCTCGCCCGATATCGCCCATAAGAGCGACGCCGGCGGCGTGAAACTCAACCTCGCCGACCGCGCTGCCGTGGCCGCCGCCTTTGATGAAATCATCGCAAATGCCAACAAAGCCGCCCCCGGCGCGCGCATCAAGGGCGTCTCCGTCCAGCAGATGGCGAAGCCCGGCACCGAGGTGATCGTCGGTATGACCACCGACCCGCAGTTTGGACCCGTCATGATGTTTGGGCTCGGCGGGATCATGGTCGAAGTCCTCAAGGACGTGTCCTTCCGTGTGGTACCGCTCGAACCAAAGGATGCCGCCAGCATGATCGACGACATCAAGGGCAAGCCTATCCTCGATGGCGTCCGCGGCCAGCCGCCCGCCGATATCGAAGCCCTGCGCTCCACCATCCTTGGCGTCTCCGAACTCGTACAGGCACACCCTGAAATTCGCGAACTCGACCTCAACCCCGTCTTCGCCTACCCGGATGGCGCCCTCGCCGTCGACGCTCGTATTGTCGTGAGTGAGGCCGCATCGTGAGCGTTACAGGGCACCGCCTCGACCGCATGTTCAATCCCCGCGTCGTCGCCGTCATCGGCGACAAAGGCCCCGGGTACACATGGCTCCGCAACAACATGCCCTTCAAGGAGCACGGCGGCGCACTCTACTCAGTCCAACTCGACGAAAAAGAGATCCCCGGCATCGAGGCACTCGGGGTCACCAACTACCGGTCGCTCGCCGACCTCCCCGAGCCGGTCGATTACGCCGTCGTCGCCGTGCCCCGCAAAGTTGCGCCCTTTGTCCTCAAGGACCTCATCGCGAACAAGGCTGCCGGCGCCGGCTTCTTCACCAGCGGCTTCGCCGAGACTGGCGAGGAGTTGGGCATCCAGCTCCAGGAACAGCTCACCCAGATGGCCCGTGAGGCCAGCTTCAATCTCGTCGGCCCCAACTGCATGGGCCTCTACCTCCCGAGGTCCGGCGTCCGCTTCAGCGCCGATGTACCGGTCACAGCTGAGGGCCGTGTCGGCTTCCTCTCGCAGTCGGGCACCCACGGCATCATGTTCAGCCTCGTCGCCTCCGCGAACGGCCTCCCCATCAGCCGCTGCGCCAGCTTTGGCAACGCCATCGTGCTCGATGCCAGCGACTATCTCGAATACCTCATGCTCGATGACGACACCGAAATCATCGGCATCTACATGGAAGGCATCCGCGACGGGCGCCGCTTCTTCGAGACACTGAAGGCTGCCAGTGCACGGAAGCCCGTCGTCGTCTGGAAAGGCGGCCAGACCGATGCCGGGGCCCGCGCCACCATGTCGCACACCAACTCCCTCGCCGGGCCGCGCGCCGTCTGGGAAGGGATGCTGCGCCAATGCGGCGCCGTCGCCACCAACAGCCTCGACGAGACCATTGACGTCATGAAGATGCTGCTCAACAGCAAGCTCCCGCAGGGCCCCCGCATGGCGCTCCTGGCCCAGACCGGAGGCCAGTCAGTCTCCATCACCGATGCGTTCGGTAAGGCCGGGCTCGAAATCCCGCGCTTCACCGATGACACATACGCGCAGCTCGGAGAGTTCTTCAATATCGTCGGCGGCAGCTATCAGAACCCGCTCGATATGGCCGGCACCATCCAGGGAAACATGGAAACCCTCGACCGTATCCTGCGCATCATCAATGCCGATGCCAACGTCGATGCCATCACGATGGAACTCTCCGCGATGTTCGCCGCCCGCCAGTGGAAGTCCAAACCTGAAACCCTGGAAGCTACCCTCGAGACACTGAGCGCGCACATGGCGCGATCGCAGAAGGCCTTCTCAACCGTCCTGCACCCCGCCCACGAAGCAGAGTACGTCGCCAGCATCTCGCCGCTCTTCCACGCACGCCACATCCCGCTCTTCCAGTCGTTCGAACGGGCCGCCGATGCCATGGCTCGCGCCCTGGCGTACGCACAGCGGTGAGTGCTCCACGGCGACGTTTGGGAGCGGCCGCCTAACCGACTGCATCGCGTGCTTCGTCACCATCGCCGATGACGAAGTCGTTCGAGAGAGTGCGCTCGTCTGCGCCCACGCTCTCGAACTTCACGAGCCCTCGCTGGAGCGCATACCGCACCAGGTCTGCACGGCTACGCACGTGCAGTT
>JAFKFP010000054.1 GCA_017308185.1 bacterium
TTGTAGCCCTTCTTCACGGCAAAGTCGAACGTGGCCTGCGTCTTGAATACCGCCACGCCGATGGAAACGTTCCCTACCGGGCGTGGATACACGGTGACGTCGTTCACATCCCAGAACTGGCCGTGGTACGTCACATGCTCCTCATGCAGGAGCCGGTCGATAATCTCTACGGACTCGTAGAAGCGGGGCGCGCTTTCGTCCTGGTTGACGCCCATCGCCTCGAATTCGCGCCGTTGGTAGCCGCGCCCCACTCCGAGGTCGAACCGGCCCCCGGTGAGCACATCCACCATCGACACCTCTTCGGCCACCCGCACCGGGTGACTGAATGCCGGGATGACCACTGCCGTCCCGATGCGTATCCGTTTTGTGACCTGCGAAATCGCGCCCGCGAGGACCAACGGATTTGGCAGCGTTCCGTACTGGGAGATGCGGTGCTCCCCAAGGAAGATTTCGTAGAACCCCAGCTCATCGGCGACACGAAATTGCTCAAGGTTATCGGCGTACACCTGCGAAGCCGATTTACCTGCTGGCTGCTGGAGGATGTGGAACAGTCCGAGTTTCATGTGCGATGTCCTTTCCCAGAAGTGGTCTTTGTGACCGTGAATATCAGGAGCGGTCGAGGAATGCTCCAACGTGCTCGAAGAATGCGTCGAGTTGTTCGGCCATGGGCACATGCC
Source organism: bacterium (assembly GCA_017308185.1). GTDB lineage: Bacteria > Chloroflexota > Dehalococcoidia > Tepidiformales > Tepidiformaceae > JAFKFP01. Next base: position 678 of record JAFKFP010000054.1, read on the forward strand.
CGGCCTCGGCGATGGTTACGAGGCGTGCTCCAGGGATCTTGCTGGCGAATGCCTCGCCGTACGGCGCGCTGATGAGCCTGTCCGACTCGCCCGTCACGACGAGCGTCGGCGCCTTGATTAGCGGCAGCCTCCGGGCGAGCCCCCGGTCCGGTATCGGCCAGAGGAACTTGCCCGCCGCCGAAAGATTCCCGGCCCGGGTAATAATCGCCTCGCCGGCACTCTGCTTGTCTCCTCCGCCGAGCTGCGACAGCGCCTGTTGGGCCGCTGCCCCCTCCGGGTTGTGCCATGTCGCGCGCTGTAGCTGCATCGGCCCGAGGTAGAACAGATCGGGGATCGGCGCTTCATCGAGCCATAGCCCGAATGGCGCAACCAGCACAAGCCGGTCCACCACCGATGGGCATATGGCTGCAAGCTCTGCCGCGAACATCCCACCGAGTGAATGCCCCATCACGTCTACCCGGTCGAACCCCATCTGCTCGATGAGCGTTCGATAGTAGAGTGCGATGTCCAGGATCCCGTCGATATGGTCGATGCCTGTCGACGACCCGAACCCCGGGTGTTCGGGGACGATAACCTGGTGCGACTTCGCCAGCCGCGCGATGTAGGGGGCTTCGCCCGGGAAGCCATCGTACCCGTGCAAATACAGCAGCGGTCGTCCCTGGCCAAGCGTGGCCACCTGGACGCGAAACCCGGCGTCGAATACGCGGATGTCCGTCATCGTCATCAGTTACGCCTCCCTATCTCAGTGGCCCGCCGCCGAAACGGCCTGCTCGCGCGCTGCAGCCTCACGGCGGCCCTGCGGGGTCCAGAGGTCATCCCAATCGGACCATATGTCCTTCAAACCCGGCATGACTTCTTTCGCGAACAGGTAGGTGTTCTTCCGTGCCTGTTCTTCGCTCAGATTGCCCATGTGGAGGCAGGCGATGAGCTGTCCCACACGAAGCTCCGTCACCACCTCCCGCAGCCGGTCACGGACCGTCGCCGGGCTACCGGCTATGACGAACCCCTTGTCGACGTAGTCTTTCCAGCCCATCTCGCCCTGCATCGCCGCGTTGCGGTCCTGGCCGCGCTTTTCGGCGATCTCCTGCTGCCAGCGCATCGAAGCCTTGGATGTATAACCGGGTGCGTTGGTGAAGCCGCGCGATGCCTTGTTCGTGTTCCGATAGAAGAACTCCACGGCCTCTTTGTACTCGGCTTCAGCCTGGGCGTCAGTCTCTGAAACGCAGATGATCTGCGTGAACGCCATGCGATTCGGGTTCATGTTCCCGCCCACGCTGTCAACGTATTCCCAGTAGCCATCGACCACCGGCCGCGCCGACCGCAACCCGGAGAACGACAGGTGTCCGTAGCAGTAGTCGTTCTCTGTTACGAACGACCACGTTTCGATACTCCCGCCGCCGGGCACCCACACGGGAGGATGCGGCTTCTGAATCGGTTGAGGCCATGGGTTCACGTACCGCAGCTTCGTCCACTTCCCGTTGAATACGAACGGCCCCGGCTCTTCCCAGGCGCGCCGGATGAGCTGGTGTGCCTCGGCGAACCGGTCCCTGATCTCAGCGGGTGGGATGCCGTACGAGAACGACGAGTCCATTGGCGTGCCAACCACGAACCCCGCAATCAGCCGGCCACCGGAGACACAGTCCAGGTGCGCGTACTCCTCAGCAACGCGGATTGGCGGGTTGTAGAGCGCGATGCTGTTCCCGATGACCGCGATCGCCGCGTCTTTGGTCGTGCGGGCCAGCGCCGCGGCCATCAGGTTTGGAGATGGCGTCATCGCTCCGGCAGTCTGGTGGTGCTCGTTCACGAGTAGCCCGTCGAGGCCGACTTCCGACGCGTATTCATACATGTTGAGGAAGCCGTTGAGCACTTCCCCGCCCTTCTCGGGCTCGAACAGTGCCTGCGGCACATCCACCCACGCGCTGTGATAGCGCTCCGCGAAATCGGGAGGCAGATGGGGATACGTGGCCTCAGCAAACCAGTGGAATCTCACAGTAGCGTCCTCCTGTCGGCAGGCATGTGGCGGACGGCTCGCCATGCCCACTCCGCGTTCGATTCGGTCCGAGCGGAGCTCATTTCCCGAACAATCGGTTGGTTGTTAGGCGGCAAATTAGCACCCCCTCCGGCGACTGTCAACGAAGCGTCCACAGGCAACATCTTCGACATCGCACGTGGCTGAAAGGCCGGTCTCAACCACCTCGCTGCATCCTGATCGTTCAATTGACCTGCTGTGCGTTTCCGCCTAGAGTTCAGAAGTCACCTGCCAACCGTTCGGAAGGTAAACCACGTGGCAGGCTGCACGACGGCACGTCCAGTGCCGGGGAAGGCGTCCTATGGACTTCGGCTGGCCGCCCGAGCTCGAAGCCTTTCGGGCCGAAATCAAAGTGTTCATCAAAGAATGGCGAACGCCCGAGCTCCTGGAGGAGGTCGCCGCGCAGGGCCACGGTAGCCAGAGGGCCGGCCCGCGCGTGCAGGCGGTAATCGAAGAACTCGACCGCCGCGGATGGCTCCGTAAGTCCTGGCCCATCGAGGATGGCGGCGAAGGCGCCTCGCCCTGGTACCGCTTCATCCTCGCTCATGAGCTGCGCTACGCCGGCATCCCCTTTAGCCGCGGCACTGCCACTATGCTCGCTCCAGCCATCACCCGTTTCGGCACGGAGGAGCAGAAGCGCTACTACGTTCCGCGGCTCTGGAGCGGCGAGATCACCTGCGCCCTCGGCTACTCCGAACCTGACGCGGGGACAGATTTGGCGTCCTTGAAGACCCGCGCCGAGCGCGATGGCGATGACTACATCATTAATGGGCAGAAGATCTGGACGTCCGGCGCGCACTCCGCGAGTCACGTCTGGCTGGCCACACGCACCGACCCCGAGGCCCCCAAACATCGCGGCATTTCGGTGTTCATCGTCCCGCTCGATTCACCTGGCATCACCATTCGCCCTATCTGGGTGATGTCCGGCATGCGTACGAATGAAGTCTTCTACGAAAACGTACGCGTACCCGGTTCGGCCAGGATTGGCGAGGAGAATCGCGGCTGGTCCAGGTATGGGATGAACTCATCGCTTTCCTGCGGTCTGAGCATCCCGAGAAACTCGAAGATGAACTCATTGCCCGGCAACTCGCGGAACTGAAGCGTGACCTCCGAGTGCATCGCGCGCTGCTTCTCGCGAACGCCTGCATCGTTGCCCGCGGCGAGACACCCACGATGCAGGCCTCCATGGTCAAGATCTGGGGTAGCGAACTCCGCCACCGGCTCAGCGACGTGGCCATGGATATCCTCGGGCGGTATGGCCTACTGTCGAACGAATCCGGCGAGCTCAGTCCCATGGCGGGCCGCCTCGATGCCACATTCCGCTACGCACCAGTCGTGCGCTTTGCCGGCGGGACCAACGAGATCCAACGAGATATCATTGCGCGCCGTGGGCTTGGGCTCCCGCGTTAGACGGTTGAGACGATATGGAAATTGAGCTTTCAGAAACACAACAGCTGATTCGCAGCTCGCTGCGTGAGATGCTCGAGCGCGAGACTCCCCTGCAACGCATACGGGAACTCGAACGCGCCCAGGCGATGGACGAGCCCCTCTGGGCCCAGCTCGCCAAGCTGGGCTGGCTCGGGCTCCCATTCTCCCCAGCAGGCAACGGCGGCGGCGCAAGCATTACCGATCTCGCCGTCGCCGTTGAAGAGTTCGCGCGGCACGCCGCACTCGTGCCTTATGCCGAGGTCGCGGCTTCTGGACTCACGCTCGAGCGGTTCGCCGAACCTGGCATCGCGGAGCCTGTAATCGGCGCCATCATGGCCGGCACGGAGATCCTCGTCCCGGCCGTCCTCGATGCAGCGGATTCGTACACGGCCGCGCCCGAAGACTCGCGCTCGCAGGACCGCTTTTCGGGGCGCCGGCTCTTCGTTGATTTCGGGCAGAGTGCAACGCGCTTCCTCGTCCGAGCCGGGGCCGCATGGGACGGTGCGCTGCTCCTCGTGTCACCTCAGGACGGCCCGGTTACGCGTACACCCCTCGCTACGACGGGGCGCGTGCAGACGAGCAGCCTGGCGTTCACAGATGTGCCGGCCATTACGGCTGCGCGCGGCGATGCGTACGCCTTCCTCCTGGACCTCATGCGCTGTTTTTCTGCCGTCCAATGCCTCGGCGCCGCACAGCAGGCCCTCGATATGACAGCTGCCTACGTCCGCAACCGTGTCCAGTTCGGCCGACCCATCGGGTCGTTCCAGGCCGTACAACACCACATGGCGAATATGGCCACGCTCGTCGAATCGACTCGCTTCATGGTCTACGAAGCAGTCTGGGCGCTCGAACAGGGCGTTGCGACGCCGGAGCAGCTCGCGCTCGCCAAGTCGTGGGCCGCAGACGCCTCGATTGAAGTCGCCGCGCTGGCGCACCAACTGCATGGTGGGATCGGCGTGACCGAGGAGTACGACCTTCACTTCTTCACCCTGCGAATAAAGGAACGCTCAATTGCGTGGGGCGGCGTAGATGAGTGCATGCGTGTGGCCGCCGCCCACGTGGCCAACCCTGTCGATTGGCTCTAGCCCTCCCATGCACAGCGCGGCCATTTCGTGGCCGCACCCCTGTACCTGCGAAGAGCAAGACACCCCGGCACATGTGCCGGGGTGTCTTGCTCTGGTAGCCTCGGGGGATTTGAGGCTTCGTAGGTAACGCTAGGCCGGCTGCCAGTCCTCAATCCGGACGAGCGAGCCGCCAGGACGCTGCTTGATGCTCTTGATCGCCTTTTCCCGGAACGCCACCGGCGTCGGGATCAGGACCGTCCACACCATTGGCGCCTGGTCCGCGGCGTACTCGAACGCAGCTTTGAGCTGCGCGTTGCGCTCCTGGGTGTCGAGCGTGGCGCGCGCCTTGTCGGCCATCGCATCGAACTTCGAGTCCGACCACCACGTGTAGATGCTCCCGTGGTTGCTCGCGTAGTTGAAGTCGATGCCCTGGAATGGGCTGTTCAGTGATGCCGGGCCGGCGTACGAGAAGTCCATCCCGGGGTTCGAGCCGACTGTGCTCATGTTGCCCTGGTTGAACTGCTGGAAGCTCAGGTTCACGATCTTCACGTTCAGCCCGAGGTCTTTCAGGTTCGACTGGACGACTGCGTTGAGCTGGTCGCTGCCTGCGATCGACCCCGGCACCGGGGAATGGATTTCGACGGTGAGGCCATCCGGCACACCGGCTGCCGACATCAGGTCCTTCGCCTTCTTGGCGTCGTACGTGTATGCCTTCGAAGGGTCGATGGCGAACGGTTGTTTCGGGGATGTCACAGTGAACGGCACCGCATCGCCGCCGTACACGGTTTTCGCGATCCCTTCCTTATTGATGGCCCAGTTCATCGCCTGGCGGAAGCGGACATCCTTCGCCGCGAGGGTGTTGAACTCGGTCGGCTGCAGGCGCGAAGGCAGGGTGATCCCCATCTTGTAGAAGATGTCCACGTACACGGGGTACATGAGCACCTGCGTGCTGCTGAACCCCTTCACCTGGTCGACGCTGCCGAACTCGATCGGCGTGATGAAGTCCACCTGCCCGGCCTGGAGCGCGTTGATCAGGCTCGCCGGGTCGGCGATGGACTTGAAGGTTGCCTTAGCGAACGGTGCT